>CANRJU010000018.1 GCA_947631075.1 uncultured Lachnospiraceae bacterium | reverse complement strand
TCCGGCTACGGAGATTTTGTAGAGGCGCTGTTGCTTGGCGACACCGACGCGATGAATGAGTACATGAACCGGGTTTCGGAGGAAATATTCAGCAGCTTTGACACGGGCGGGCGCAGCTCGGGGCGCACGGAGCCGGAGCGCTTTTATCACGGGTTTGTTCTGGGGCTGATCGTGGAGCTGAAGGACCGGTATGTGATCTCGTCAAACCGGGAGAGCGGCTTCGGCCGGTATGATGTGATGCTGAAGCCGAAAAACGCGGAAGATGACGCTATTATTATAGAATTTAAGGTGTTTAACACGCGCCGGGACAAGACGCTGGAGGATACCCTGAAGGCCGCGCTGGACCAGATTGAGGAAAAGGGATACGCGGCGGGACTGGCGGCCGAGGGCATATCGCCAGAAAAAATCCGCAAATACGGCTTCGCGTTTAAGGGACGGGAAGTTCTGATAGATGGGGAATGATGGGAAGGAGAGAGCCCCCTTCCTTTTCCATATTTTACGCGGTAATGACATGATTGTATATCTTTGTAACATCTTCATTCATGTTAATGGGGACAAGCCGGATGCCCGGATGCTCATTGGCGAAAACAACAAATAGCTGATGGGCGAATCCCTGTCCCATCCATTGCAGATCCTCAAAATCAATAATAACCTCCTGAAATTTTTCCAGCCTGCTGCAGACTCTTTTGGCCTGGGAGCGCGAAACCGGCGAGGTGCCAAAAATATTTTTCAGCGGAATTTTTGTCTTTACAAAACCGCCGTCTACATCCGCGTACAGGTCAAATATTTCCTGCGGCGTCTTCTGTGTAAAATTTGACAAGCTCATGACGACGCAGGTTCCTTTTTCATTTTTGTCCGCGATGTTCATAATTCTGCTGCTGTCATATTTATTATTTGTAAAAATCTTCCCGCTGGAAATGATAAAAAAATCATCTACCATTTTAGATGTAAAAAAGATGCCCTCACCAGAGTGGTTTTTGGAATCTGTCGTCAGTTTTCCCTTAAACAGCTCGCAGATTGCCTCGTCCAGCGAAGAAAATCCAAAATATTCTTTAATTTTTTCAAAAATGCCCACGCCGTCGTCTGCAATAATCACATCCGTACTTAAATAATCCTGTTCAATCCACACGCTGACATTTTCCGCGGAAGAATGATCCATTACATTGTTGATCATCTCGCTGAAGGAATAGCTCCATATGTGCTGGACATTCTCTGACAGCTCATCAATATAAGGCAGCAGACAATGATCATACGCGTAAGTATCCGAATCCAGATCGCCCTTTGACCGCTTCAGATCATAGCAGTATTCATGCTTTGTCAGCTCGTATTTGCCGCGCCTGATTCTCTTTATAATGTTCTTTTGAATCAGCTCATTGATATAGGTGTGAACGGTATTCTGATTGACCGAAAATACCTCCGACACAGTCTTGGATATCTCCTCGTCCCCCTGCTGCATTTTTTCTAATAAATATAAAATAATAGATTGCTTTTTTTCTTCATTAAACTTCATAAGCAGCGCCTCCTGTTTTCTCCATCATATAGGAAAATTCTTTATTTGTCAAATATTATTCGCTTTAGATAGCCGATTTATTCGCTTTAATTGAGCTGAAAGCGAATTTCTAAAGTCGGTTACAATGGAAAATCAGAAAATTTTTTACTGATACATGCCGTTTTCTCCTAAATCCTTTGTTAATACAAACAAATTCGCTATTTTTTTGTCATACTCTCAATTTCTTGTCTGTAATAATCAATCTTTTTATCTAATTTCCCCATGTGTTCCTGTAACTGATGAATCTGTTTGTTTAGAGTTTTTCTGTGGAAAATGAGCATTTCCATTCTTTCAGACAAAGTAGACTCACCCTTTGCGCGCAATTCAGCGTATTTCCGAATTTCTTTAATTGGCATACCCGTGTCTTTCAGACGCTTGATGAAATCAATCCAAACGAGATCTTGATCCGTATAACAGCGACGATTGCCAGAATTACGCGCTGGTGTGATTAAATGTTCGTGCTCATAGTAGCGTAAGGTATGTATGCCTAAGTTTGTCAGTTTTGAAAATTCGCCGATAGAATATTCCAAAAAAATCACTTCCTATCTCTTGACATAGAGTTTACTCTATATTGTATGCTTGTATTATATCAAAAACAAGGAGGCTTTGTAAATGGCTCAAAACACAGAGAAATATACCGTGATTACCGGAGCGAGCTCTGGTATTGGGTATGAAACAGCAAAGGCATTTGCGGGACGGGGCAGTAATCTGATTTTAACAGCTCGCAGAAAGGAGCGGCTTGAAGCATTAAGACAAGAGATTTTATCTCGCTATCCGACACTGGATATTATCATCAAAGTTACGGACTTATCCATTCCAGACAACGCCCTTCTTTTTTATGAAGAAATTAAAACATATTCGTTGCTGACTTGGATTAACAATGCCGGTTTTGGAAACTACGATACCGTAAGTAATCAAGATTTGAACAAAATCAGGCAAATGCTTCATGTAAATGTGGAATCCCTCACTACTCTTTCTTCTCTGTTTGTACGGGATTTTAAAAATACAGAGGGAACACAACTTATCAATATTTCTTCTGCAGGCGGCTATACGATTGTTCCTACTGCTGTTACTTATTGTGCGGCTAAATTTTATGTCAGTGCATTTACAGAGGGATTAGCATGGGAATTAAAGGAACACGGATGCAAAATGCGGGCAAAAGTATTAGCTCCCGCAGCAACAAAGACAGAGTTTGGAAAAATCGCTAATGATGTCCCTGAATATGATTATGATAGGACCTTTGGCACTTATCATACCAGCGCACAAGTAGCTGAATTTCTGCTTAAACTGTATGATAGCAACAAAACAGTAGGCATAGTAAATAGAGAAAATTTCATGTTCGAGCTGAAGGAGCCTCAATTTGATTATGCGGGAAATTCGGATCATAACCAAAACATCGAAAAATAATGGGAACCGATGCATATCAAAAAAGCAACCTGACTTTGGTCGGAGCGGTTGCTTTTTTGATGTCTGTTTCAGCATGCGGCCCAACTCTCTAGCATGCCGAAAGATTACTATAATATTTTTCTATTGCGGATTTCTGTATTATATTATTAGAGGAATCATTTTCTGGCAGATCGCCTCTTGCTGCAATCCAAGGTTCTTCACTATGTGTCAGATCTACCAGCCATTCAGGATCTTCATTCGCATAAACTGTTAATACATTGTCAATTAGTCTTTTTTCGGAATCGGATAACTTATGGTTACTGTTAATTTCTTTATCTGACACTACATATCTGCCTCTGTGCATGTTGAATAGTTCATAAACAACAGGCCCTTTTGCCCATGCCTGAATCTCTTGCTCAAACAATGGGGTATGAAACCAGCCCAAAGACCATGCATCACAATAATAAACTAATTTTTGCAACATAATAGTACTGATTGGGCCTGTTCTGGATAAAATATATTTTGCCACATCCCAAGCAGATGCCTTCGTATAATCTACTTCTTTCAACGGTTTTGGGATGTCTTTTCCCAAATCCTGTGCCAGTTCCTTCCATTCTTCGATGATTACCGCAATATTCTCCTTTGCTTCATCAATCGTTTTCCCATCCGAAAAACATCCTGGGAGATCCGGCGCGAAAATAATGTATGATTTATCTTCTTTGCTGTAATAAGCAATCGTTTTGTAGTCATGATTCATGATCAGCACCTCCCAACTTGTATTTCCTGTAAATATTGCGTATTTGCTTTATAAAACCTTCTAATTAAATTGTTATCTTGCCAGCAATTTGAAAAATTTATGTGGGATTTTTTTGATAATTTAATGGAAAATATTTTCATAATCCTGTAAATCATGATATACGCCAGCAATAAAAACCTGTGTTTTGACAATTTTGTATATCATAAAATATCTGTGATGTTTAAGATGAATTATTCGATATTCTAAAGAACGCAAATCAGGATCATCGCACAACTTTAAATAGCCAGCCACATGAGCCAGCCTTGTAGCAGTTTCCTTCATGTCCTGTTCAACACTGCGTGCGGCCTGTTCATTTTCGAGTTCATAAAAAATATAGTCAAGAATATTTTTGATTTGCGCCTTGGCAGTATCCGTAAATATAACATCAAATTCCATATCTATGTTCCAATTCATCAAATACCTCTTTTGCGCTGCTGTAATTTCTTTGGCGTATTTCTTCCTCGGCGATTTCGACATCATCTAAAAAATCTCTTTTTGACATGGGCTTTAAAATCCGGCTCATAGTTTGATCCAGTGTATCTTGTTCGTGATATGTGGAAAGAGTATTCATTTATAACCCTCCTTTGGTTTACAAGTAGTGTGTATAATTCTAGTTCATATTATAACATCCTGTATATAAATTGACAAATAAAAAATGAAAAACATTCTAAAACCTAAAACTGAATTTCACTTACTATAAACAAGAATCATCTTGATTTACACAAGTAAACAAGCTAATCCTGTTCCGCTGTATTTGCGCTTGTTTCATCTTTATGTTCTTTTTTATCTTCTGTTTCATTTTCGGCTTCATTTTCTTCATCCTGCGGTTTTTGCATTTCATCTTTTTCAGTCTTACGATAATCGGATATGGTATCTTGCGTTTCCTTTATCTTTGCTGCTGTATTTCCTGGCGCTTTGCCATCTTTTCTTCCAGCGTCATATTCTTATTTGAAGAAAGCTCCTGCAACTGCTTTTGTGCATTAGCAATTTGATTCTGAATACTCCGACTGTAAGAATCCGTTGCTAGTCCCATTCCCATAGCCGTCGCCTGCGAGCTTACGCCGCTAATTCCGCTCATTGTCATTTCAACTCCTCCTCCTTGTTTCCATCATTTCATAATCTTCTAATGCTTAATTGTACTTCAAAATCGGTTCACGCCCTATGATTTTATATCTGCATATCAAAATTGCCGCCTGCCAAAACCGGATTTTTTACCTTATCGGGCTGCCCCTGCGCTTCTTCTTTTGCCGCATTGATAATGGCCTGCATATCATTGTTATCCAGATATATTTCGCCGTTTTCGGAAGGATTTAATTTTTCTACTAGCATCTGTTCCGCTTTTTCCAATGGTGTATCATTTTTGACAATAACAACACCGGGGTTTTCCTGTTCCCCGTCCGCTTTTTTATCTTTGGTTTCTGTTTTATTGTCCTGCAATGCTTCCCGTTTTTCCGTCGCCTTTTCCTTTGACTTTTCAATCAATTTTTCCGAATTTTCCTGTCTCTCTTTCCGGAGCTTATCGCTCAATTTTAACATACCATCGTTTCTGGTTTGCATCCTGAGATAATATTTTCCGTTCTCATCAATATAGCTGTGCTGGTACACTATGGTCCAGCCGCTGGCTTTTGCTATGCTTTCTGACAATTTAGTCATAAACTCAACGCCTTTTATCAGGTCTTTCATATCCTTCTCTTTTTCGGGATCATTTTGCATTTTTTCCAAAAGTTTTGGATTAACGGTCAGTGACTTGCCGCTCTTAGCTGATGAGCAGGCATTTCCGATCCTGAAATCTGCGCTGGGAACAAGCTTTGCCAGTCTATTTGCATAATCCGTTGTCTGTTTTGCTTTGCTGCTTCCCGCCGTTTCTGTTATTTTTTCTGTTTCCTTTTTCTTTGTGCTGTTCGCTGCACTGCTTTCTGCTATGCTCTGTGCCACATAGTTACAGTAATTGTTTGTAATCTCCATCGCCATACTATCATCTCCTACTTTAAAATCCGCACTGCTAAGAGTGCTATCCGTTCCATTCAAAATATATATCGGAGATAATATGTAAAATGTTAATGTTTGTTTCCTTTATTTTTTGCTGATAACTCCCTTTTTTCTTGTATCCTTAGTAAATTTCTGTTATAACATTTGCTTCATAAGTCTTAGACGCTTTTGCCAATAGCTTTTCATTATTCCATGATTGCAGTGATCGGTTTCGTTCCTGTTTCTGCTTAGCAATTTCTTTATTCAAGATTTCCTGCTGCTGTTTTTTCACCTGCGCCCGCTTTTTTAGATATTTCTCTCAAATATCTTTTTGTAACTATACCGAACAATTTATCGATGCACCTTTCATTTCTTTCATCGGTGCAGTTTCCACAATGTTGGCATCTATCTTTACATATGTAACTGGTTCTTGCACCGCAGGCTTTTGGCTTTGCACTTCTGTATCCACAGTTTCCTCTGTCACAGCTTCTTTTTGTAACGCTTTGCCATCCTCGCTGATTTCAACCGAATCCACTTTACTCTCTGCATTTTTAGCTCTGCTTTCTTCCAGCTTTTTCTCTAAATCTTCGCGTTCTTCTCTGCGTTTTTCGATTGCCTTTTTGCGTTCTAGCTCGGCTTTTTCCCTTGCTTCTTTTGCTTCCTCTTTCGTTCCTTCGTCCGCTTTCACTTTATACGACTCTGCTTTTCCCGAAAAATCATTCATATATCCCATTGCCCGTTCCATTGTCTCCGTGTCGTCATTGAGTTTTGCTTGCTTATAGACACGAAAAGGCGTATTTACCATTTCCATATTTGTTTTTGCTCCCACGAGCCCTTCCATTGTTTTCGTATTCATTCCTCTACCTCCTCTTAAAATACTTTATATCTGAAATGTACCTTGGCAATTCATTCACTCGTGCCTGCTTCTCACTGCGCTCTAAAGCGCTTTCCTCTATTATTTGCATATATTTAATTCTTCGTTTCCGTTTTGCCGCCTGTTCTGCCTCAAACTGCCGCATCTCCGCTTCTGACGGAACGCTCAATTCACCGCCACCACTGGAAGCCCTGCAACGTGCAATTTCCCCATTTTCATCCAAAACTATCAAATAAGAGCATATTCTATTTGGCGTCTTTGCCTCATCCGTTACAATGTAGTTTTCAATTTTATCCATTATCCTTTGTGCCAGCGCTGGGTTATTTCTCATTTTTTCTTCTAACGCGGCAGGAACAACAATTGCTTTTTGTCCCCTGATAGATTGTAATTTTGCCTGAACACCAGATGAATCCATAGCAGGATCTAAGCCATCGGGTTTCCAATCCAAAATTGATTCATCCACATCATTTTGAAAAAACTTCTCAAACGGATAATCATTTCTGCACCATGTACCCATTGGAATATTTGATGCATCCATTGTATGATAATATGCTCCTGGAAATCTCGCCTGCCACATATCTTTGAAACTATACGCTGTTTTTTTAGTATTTTTCGTCGCCTTGGCAGCCAAAACGCCATTGAAGTCAATACCATTATCCTGCTTATGTCTAATATCATATGGCGCATTACTCATAGGATATTCAGCGTTAATCTGCATAGCGCAACGCCTCCTTTCTCATCACCGCCCTAAGAAATCCCAAAACTGCTTATATTTTGCATAGCCTGCCAAATTACCAACATCATATTGCATCTGCATCATATCTCTGATAATGTCAAACCAATTTGCTTTATCAAAATAAGAATACCCGCTGCCAGCATTGTAATTTGCCTTTGCGCCTATGAAAGCGTCCTGTGCATCAGGGCATTTTCCACTATCCGCCAAATGGCTGGAATAGGCGAACATATCCAGATAATCTGCACTGTTCGGATTAACCTCTGCAATATCCACCATGCGCTCTGCTGTCACATTGCCTTTAACGTCCCACGCTTTCACTTTATAAACCGGATGTGACGGATCAAAATTTTTCGGCTTATATACGGTCACAGAACCGCTTCGATCTGTACTGGAACCAATCGCCTCCCCGTCTGCCTCGTTGGAAATATGCAGCGTAAACGAAGCGTTTTGTGTTGCTGCGGTCTTGCCCATGTTTCCTGCAAAGCTTGCATCTGCCGTATTTGCTTTATTTACCGACTTATTTTGATAATATTCCTTATTCACTTGCGCCTGTTTCTCACTGCGCTCTAAAGCGCTTTCCTCTATTATTTGCATATATTTAATTCTCCGTTTCTGTTTTGCCGCCTGTTCTGCCTCAAACTGCCGCATCTCCGATTCTGACGGTCCGGATATATTGCCACCGCCGCTTGAACCGCACGCATGCGCAATTTCTCCATTCTCATCCAGTACAACTACATAAGAATAAATTCTGTCCGGCGGCAGCATGGACACATCGCCAATAATCAATCTTTCCACTTTTGCCATCACTCTCTGTGCAAGCGCGGGATTATTCTTCATCTTTTCTTCTAATGCAGCCGGTACAACAATCGCCTTTTTCCCAAGCGTCGAATCGATTCTTGACTGCACTGAACTGTCCGTCAGTTTGGCATCCGCCCCCGTTGGCTTCCATTCCAGAACAGATTCATCTACCTGATCGTTAAAAAACAGCTCATGCGGAAAATCATATCTTTGCCACGAACCTGATGAAATTTTATAAGCATCCATCGTATGATAATATGCTCCCGGAAACCTCGCCTGCCACATATCCTTGAAGCTTTTTGAGGCATTTTCCGTCGCCTTGGCAGCCAAAATGCCATTAAAGCCGATACTGGAATTTGCCTCTGACGACTTGCGTTGGCGATTCACATAATTCAGATAATAATTATCGGTCAAATTGGATAAACCTAAACTCATTTTAACCTCCATTCCGGAGCGTTTGCGCGTGAAAAAAATAAGCTATCGAGCTTATTTTTCGCACTATCTCCTTTCTGTTGTTCGGATTTTTCTTCCTGCATCTCTGCTTTTTATATCGACAGATTTTTTTCAACAGAAAGTCAAATTATGTGAATCGCCCTTTTTATTATGCGAAAAGGTAATGAACGCAAGTTTGTAACCATCTTGATTGAGGGCGTTTGATTATTGGCAGACGCTTTAATCACATCGTCGAGCATCTCTGCATGCCTCTTGTCTGATATGACAAAATTTTTTAGGAACAAACATTAACATTCTTAAAATTCTTCCGATATATATAGTGAAATGACACGGCGCCCGGCGTGGCTGGATTCGGTTACTCCTGCTACTACGAGTCGGGCGGGGAGAGGCCTGTAGCGAGGATTCCCTACGATAGCCGAGGATAGCTGGTGGGTGAAACTGCTGAAATTATTGTGAAAAAATGAAGAAAGCTAAGAAGGCTAGTGCGAAAAATAAGCTCGATAGCTTATTGTTTCACGATGTGAACTATGTTCACATTGACTATTTGTGCCGGAGCGTCACAGAATAGTAAAGCGAACATAGTTCGCTATGGATGGCAGATGAGAAACTGCATACGCAGTTTTCTCATCGCCCCGTCGCGTAAACGCTCCGGAATGGAGGATTATATGGAGATTAACAGCATTTACAACAACGTATATGAAAACACATATGCGTCGCAAAAACAGGAAACGGCTAAAAAGCAAGATGTAGCAAAAAAGGAAGCATCTGACACAATGGCTGTGCAGAAAAATTCCTCTGGCAGCAAGACAAAAAGCACGGCGGAGTACATGAAGAAATTGGAAAAACTTGCGCCCAGCGTGGAATTTCGGATGGGAAGCAGCTACGCGACCGATAAGACTGGTAAAACGCTGACAATCGATCCGAAAATTTTGGAGAAAATGCAGAATGATCCCGCAACGGAAAAGAAAATGAAAGAATTGATTGGCGGGGTTGAAAAAATGACAAAAATAGTGGATAATTATGATAAAGCTGTGGGATTTACTACGGTATATCAACATAGTTATATTGACGCGAATGGAAAATACACTTGCATTGCTTTTAGCGTAAGAAAGGATAAACTGAATGAAAAACTTCGCAAGGAGGCAGAGGAAAATACTAAAAAGCATATAGAGAAAATGCGCGAAAAAGCCCGTAAAAAGTCGAAGGAGCTTGCAGAACAGCTAGAAGAAAAAGCCGAGGAAGCAAAAAAGAAGGAAGAAAAACAAGAGCCGGACGGCATTGTTTCTCAATCTGATACCGCACAGGCTAAGGCTGAAAAACTGCTCTCGGAAAAGTTGGAAAATTCGGACGATGGCGAGATTTATTTTGATAATGAGGAAATGAAGATTTTTATTGATGCGGCAAAAGAAGAAGCGCAGGGACAGTCTGATCAGGCAAAAAATCCGGTTGTAGCAGGCAATAATTTTGATTTGCAAATATAAAATAAAGGAGGAGGCAAAGCCTCTGCTCCTGCGTGGGCGCAAGCCATGCAGGCATGGCAGGCATTTTCCTTCGGAAAACAAGGAGGTTTGAATATGGAGATTAACAGCATTTACAACAATGTGTATAAGAACACCTATGCGCTGCAAAAACAGGAAACGGCTAAAAAGCAAGATGCGGCAAAAAAGGAAGCATCTGACACAATGGCTGTGCAGAAAAATTCCTCTGGCAGCAAGACAAAAAGCACGGCGGAGTACATGAAGAAATTGGAAAAACTTGCGCCCAGCGTGGAATTTCGGATGGGAAGCAGCTACGCGACCGATAAGACTGGTAAAACGCTGACAATCGATCCGAAAATTTTGGAGAAAATGCAGAATGATCCCGCAACGGAAAAGAAAATGAAAGAATTGATTGGCGGGGTTGAAAAAATGACAAAAATAGTGGATAATTATGATAAAGCTGTGGGATTTACTACGGTATATCAACATAGTTATATTGACGCGAATGGAAAATACACTTGCATTGCTTTTAGCGTAAGAAAGGATAAACTGAATGAAAAACTTCGCAAGGAGGCAGAGGAAAATACTAAAAAGCATATAGAGAAAATGCGCGAAAAAGCCCGTAAAAAGTCGAAGGAGCTTGCAGAACAGCTAGAAGAAAAAGCCGAGGAAGCAAAAAAGAAGGAAGAAAAACAAGAGCCGGACGGCATTGTTTCTCAATCTGATACCGCACAGGATAAGGCTGAAAAACTGCTTTCGGAAAAGCTGGAAAATTCAGACGATGGGAAAATATATTTTGACAATGACGATATACAGACCATTATCAATGCGGCAAAGGAAGAATCGCAGGGACCGTCTGATCAGGCTAAAAATCCGGTTGTGGTAGGCAATAATTTTGATTTGCAAATATAAAATAAAGGAAAATGCTTTTGCACAAGCGCAAGCCATGCAGGCATGGCAGGCATTTTCCTTCGGAAAACGAGGTGGCTTGAAAATGGAAAAAGAAACAACACCCAGCCAGAGCGAGTGGCGGATTATGGAAATCTTTTGGGCGGGAAGCGGGACTATGACGGCAAGGGAAGTAATCCAGAAAATGCGGGAAACATCGGATATGTCTCCCCGGATGGTGCGCGTCCTGCTGAACCGCCTGTGGCAGAAGGGCGTGCTAAGCTACACGGTAGATGAACACGATTCAAGGGTATATCATTATACTGTGGAAAAATCAAGAGAGGACTGCCAGAAGGAGAAAAGCCGGAAATTTGTGGATAGCTATTTTGGGGGCAATGGAAAAAACGCAATGGCGGCGCTTTTGCAAAATGCCGAGCTGACCGAGGAGCAGTACCGGGAACTGGAAGAAATTCTGGAACAGCGCCGCCCATCCAAGAAATTGCCTTGATAAAATGTAGGGATGCAAGAAGAAAAGTCTGAACAGCGGAAAGAGATGGACATATAAATTTCAAAAAATTTTTATTGCAAAAATATCAGGAACATCATAAAATATAGTTAGGAGAGCATGAGTAAACAAAGTTTTTTGACTGATTCGAAAGATATAGCAAAATTTATGGAGAAAAGGAAGATTCTATAATATTCCTAATTCCGAAAAGATTTTTTCAATCTCATGCCATGATGAAATATAATTATTCAGGCATTTTTTCCCTTTATCTGTAATAGTATAATATTTTCGCTGTGGGCCAAGCGATTTTTCACTATAATACATTTCTGTTAATTCTTCCTTGTTTAATCTTCTTAAAATAGCATATAGCGTACTTTCTTCTGTATCCGTAAAAAAGCTTTGTATAATTTTTATAATATCATATCCATATCTGTCCTCTTGCAGTAATAATTGCAAAATACATATATTTAAAATTCCACGCTTTAATTGTGAATCCATAATATGATTTACTCCTTTGCACTTATTTTTCTTTTATAAAAAATCATATATAATATAATGATTTCAAAGTATATACAAATACTTTCATATATCATGTAATGATAAGATGACATGTCATTATAAAGCACATGTAATTGATTTATTACAAAAAATATTAAGGTTATAATTCCAGATATATGAAATGTTGAGAGAAAAGTAAGTGGCTTATCATGAATAATATTTTGCATGGCAAAATAAAGATTTATTGCAAAAAGGATAATCGAAAATATACCTAATAAAAGCACACATACTTTTCCACTGCCTGTATAATTCAGGTTTGGCAGATTTAGTTCAAATAACAAAATCAATACCGCTAAGTAAGATATTGATCGAACGCTTTTTTTATAATTTGTTTTTCGATTAGACTTTTTAATAATAAAACTCCCAATGGCAAAATATAAAAAATTGATGCCTAAAGCGAAATACACAAAATTGAGTGAATTTTGGTTGCAAATTTTCAATAATAGCAAGCCAATAAGAAATTGTATAATTATTAGTGAAAAGACTTGTATCACAGTATTATGAAGCAAAATGGATATTTGGTTTGAATCACTCCTGGATTCAGAAAGTAAATTCTTAACAATTTTTCTGGGTTCCTCTAAGGCAGCACATATTTCTTCCTCGTTTTTTCCTTGCGAGGATTCATTTTCAAACCACTCATCATAATCTTTTATGATGCTGGTGTTTTCATCTTCATTGAAATGAAATGATAGATAAAATTTTAATTTTGCCATGAAATTTTCCTTAGAAACACTTTTCATACCAATCCCTCCTAACTACTGCTTATCACTCTACTGTTTGTTGCACAGTATCTAATATCAATATACAACATTAAAAATAAATTGTCAATTATTTTCTGTTGCTTTTATACTGACTATATTTCACAAAGAATATGGTGAATATCACAATGTACATGGTCAAAATACCACCAGTAAATGCAGCTATAAAATAGCGTGCGTCAAACAGGTTAATAAGAAACTGCGGTAACAATACAAGAAAAAATATAATCAACAGTAGTAACATTCTTCCTTTTAATACCCGCTGCATCATCTGAAGTCGTGATTCATCATCGCAAAAAATTTCCTCTGCTATACCGTCGTCAGAAACAGCCTTTCGAAAATAACTGTAACCCAAATAATCCTGTATGTATTCCCAACCGCAATCATCAAACATTTTCAAATATTCATCTTTATGAGCAAGTCCATCTTTGTTATAATCCAGTTGATAGACCACATCTTGGGGAAGGCATTTTTCAAAATGGTACATTCCCAGGCCTGTTGACTTAACAAATTTCCAGCCCGTTTTGTGCATTTCTCTTAAATAATCTTGTTCTTTTTCGTATTCAAATATTGTAAACCACTTAAATTCTTTTTTTATTTCCATTCTACATTTCCTCCTGAGCGATCTTATATAAGCGTTCAATTCGTTTCCGTTCAAGCTGCAAAACTTTTAATCCTAAATCCGTGATTTGATATATCTTTCGTTTATCTTCTTCACGGATAAAACGGATTATATTGTCTTTTTCCATTTTTGATAAACTTCCGTACATCGTGCCGGGCGTAAGCCTAATTGCGCCATCCGTCATTTTTTCAACCATTTGAACAACGCCATATCCATGATTAGGTTTTCGCAGACACAGTAAAATGAAAAAAGCAGTTTCGGTCATAGGAACATACACTTTTTTAATATGTTGATCCGTTTTACACACCCCCTGTCAATTCCAGTGCGATACATTGCACTGCGATATAGTTAGTATATCGCAGTACGATATAAAAGTCAACAACTTTTGTGAAAAAAATAAGGCAGAGAGAAAATTTCCCTGCCACCATTCTTGGTTGTTATCTTCATCTTCAATTTACCCTTACATTTACCTTTTCAAAAAATAGAATCCCCCCAAAGCAAATATCAGTTCTTGTTTACTGAATTTCTGGAGTGAGATATGGAGAACGTATTTCTGAAAGCCTGACTGCCGCAGGGGTAAAAAATATTATATCTGACAATCTGACGCAATACATGTGCAATGCAGCATATTGGTATTCGCTTCGGATATATGGAAATCTTTTTTCGGCATCTACCGTTATTGTCATAACCATCTCCTACTCTTTTGCCTTTTTGCGTATGTTTTTTTCCAAATCTTTTATTGTCTGAAGATAGGCTTCTTCAACAGGCGAAAGTGTCTGTACCTGATATTTTTGATATTCCTTCTTTGCTTTTTCAAGAGCCTGTACATGGCTCACTGTACCTGCATTCTCCAAAACCAATTCACCGGTAGAACTTAATATGTTGTCCAGATATTTCACATAATCGCTCATGTACATGGGATTATGTCGAAGCGCCTGCACCTCTGCAAAATCGAAATATCCCGAAACGATACCGTTTAGTATCTTCAACTCATCCTCGGTCAAATAATTCTTGGCAATTCCAATATCTTTTGCTGTGGGAAAATCTCCCGAAAAAGTTGTCAGTCCCATAAATGGTTTGTTTGCATCAGCACGTTCATATATTATCTCAGCAGCTGTATGACCATGTGCTGCATAGTGCAGTTTATTTTGTACCATCTTAAAGAAGGCAACAGATTCCGCACTCTTAGGATCATAGTCTACACTTGTAGCATACAAATCAAGTACCTGTCGGTACATCACTTTTTCGGATGAGCGGATATCTCTAATGCGGTCTAACAGTTCACGCCAATAATTTCCGCCACCGAGATTCTTTAATCGATCATCGTCCATTGTAAAGCCTTTAATCATATATTCTTTTAGCCGTTCGGTTGCCCAACGGCGAAAATGAGTTGCAATCATAGACTTTACACGATATCCGAGAGAAATGATCATATCCAAATTGTAATATGGAAGTTCTCTTGAAACTTGTCTGTTGCCTTCAGTACGAACCTGTCGGAATTTCCGACAAGTTGAACTCTCGTCCAACTCACCCTCCTCATATATGTGCTGTATATGTTCTACGATGTTAGTGCGAGAAGATTGGAAAAGCTCCGCCATTTGCTGTTGCGTAAGCCAGACTGTCTCATCCACGAAACGAACATCTATTTTTGTGTCGCCGTTTTCAGACTGATATATGACAATCTCACCCTGTTTGGTGTCAATTGGATTTAATTTTTTTTCAGCCATAATTACACCTCCCTGGGTAGTAGACGGACATGTGCAGTTAGCAGGTTATCCATTGCGTTTTCTCTGATTTGGATTATTTTATCTTCGTTTGATTTCATTGTCTATTCGACATTTAATATTATACCACTTGAATGTGAAGAAATCTACTGCAAATAAGGGAGCAATAACCAGAGCATTGAATAATGCTTCGCACTAAATACTGCTCTGGTTTTATTACGCAAAAATTTCAGGAACAAACCAGTAAATGTGAAAAGTGATTTTTAAATGGCAGTTTTATTTAATTACAGATAAAAATAAATATGCCGAGTTAAAATTTTTCACAATAATTTCAGCAGTTTCACCCGCCAGTCGTCCTCCCGGTTATCGTAGGGAATCCTCGCCACAGGCCCCTCCCCGCCCGGCTCGTAGCAGCAGGAGTACCCGAACCCGCCCACGCCGGGCAGCTTATAAATTCCCCCGAATACGATAAAAATATCTCCCGCCGCGCGCTGTTCCCGCAGATACCGCTCAAAGGCGTCCCTGTCCACATACACATAGCGGTCGTCCCAGGAAACCATCTGGCGGAGCGCGTCGCCGCCGACGTCTGAAAATGTCACATTTTCCCCGTCAAAGCCATAGGCGAGCACCGTGTCATTTTCCGTATTTCTTCCATAGGAAACGATATGGATTCCCGCGATCGCGGTCACGCACAGGAGCGCGAAAAGAGCAAATACGCTGACGCCAAGCGCCCGCTTATAGGGCCTGTACCCGGCAATTCGCGTCACCCGCTGCCGGATATCGCGGTATTTCGGATTGCCCGCAAAGGAGGCGTACATATTAAAATCCCGGCTCTCTGTCTGCAAAAGCTGCATGGTCTTTAGCAGGAGCTGTCCGTACTCGCAGGCGTCCGACTGTTTTTTCCGAATGGTCGCAACGTCGCAGATTTCCTCCATATCCTCGCGAAACAGCCTTGTGCCGACGGTGAGGAGCGGGTTGATCCACAGCAGCACCCGGAGGACGTCCCACAGGAGATAGAATGCCAGATGCCCTAGCCGGATATGTTCCTTTTCATGCAGCAAAATCAGTCGCAGCTCGTCCCCGCTATATTGTTCCCAAATCATCCGCGGCACCACGATCCGGGGGTGGAACACGCCCATCGTAAAGGGGGATACGGGGAGCTCTGTCACAAAGACAGGCGTGCCGTCCACGCTGCGTTTTTCCATGCCGTCGATGAGCCTTTTCAGCCTTATTCTCTTGTGGAGCAGCCGCGCCGCGTACAGAAACACAACGCCAAAGTACAGCCAGCCGAGCCAGGGGCGGCGGATCAGAAATCCGGTCCAGTAGGTAAATATAAAGCTTCCCGCGGCGCTCTCGTAGAAAAATTTCATTTTCCCCGCGAACAGGACCGGAAGAAAGAAAATCCACAGCGCGCCCTTCCCAAACACCCGATTTTTAAAAATTGTTTTCCGCAGAAGAACGACCGCCATATACACTATGACGGAAATCAGCGCGCATCTTACAAGCTGTATAGTGTAGTAGAGGGCGCAGAAATTCAAAAGCTCCGCCATGCTGCCAGCAAATTCTCGCACCGTATTTTCATCCCCCTTTGCCGTATCATTTCATTATGTATATCGGATGAATTTTAGAAATGTTAATGTTTGTTGCAACCGATTTACGAAAGGGGCAGCAGCCTTCCGTCCTCCATTTGCAATACGCGCTCACAGCGACTCGCCACGTTCAGGTCATGGGTAATCAGGACAATCGTTCTGCCCAGCCGATGAATATCCTCGAAAACCTGAAGAATGCTCTCCGACGTCTCGCGATCCAGCGCCCCGGTGGGCTCGTCCGCCAGAATCAGGTCGGCCTGCGTCACGAGCGCCCTCGCTATGGCGCAGCGCTGTTTTTCACCGCCGGAAAGGCGGTCCGGCGTTTTTTTCGACAGATGCTCGATGTGGAGCAGTTTCAGATATTTCTCCACAATTTCCTTTCTTTTTTTCATCCCCCTGGCAAGCAGCGGCATCTCCGCGTTTTCAAATACGCTGTACCGGTTCATCAGCTCAAAATTCTGAAAAACAAAGCTTATGTGCTCCTTGCGGAACCGGTTGAAATCGGGCCGGGACAGCGCCGTCACCTCCGTATCGCCATAATAGTAGCGCCCGGAGGTAGGGTGATCCATCGCCCCCAGAATGTTCAGCAGTGTAGTCTTGCCGGAGCCCGATGTCCCCACGATGGCGACAAATTCACCCTGCTCAATTTCAAGGTCAACGCCATTTAAAGCATGTGTCTCCACGTCCTTCTCACAATATGTCTTGTTTATATTTTCTAACCGAATCATGATAACCTCCATTCCGGAGCGCAAATTCTTGCGTGAAAAATCAGCACATCCGTGTTATTCTTCACGATATCACTCCTTGAATTAATTTTACGGGATCCTGCCTTTCAAATACAATACAGGGAATTGCCGTTATAATGCAAAATAATACGGCCATCACTCCCAGGCTAACTGGCAGCGCCCGTCCCGTCAGCAGTTCAAAAAATACGTCCCGGCTCTGTATATTTTCCGCAAAATATATATTTCCGATTCCGATAAGCAGCGCAGCGCCCGCGCACAGCGACACGGCAAAATACAGTATATTTCTGAGAATCATCACAGACCGGATTTCCGGGAACAAAAATCCGACCGAATACAGGATTCCGAATGTATGTCCCTGTTCAAAAATCTGGACAATTTGCAGCGTTATAACCACGATCGGCATAACGATCAGAATAAGGAGCAGCATTTCCAGCAGGCAGTCCCTTGTCACCTCTGTTTCCTGAGCTACGCTGTCAAAGACAGACCGCAGGCTGTATTCCTGAATCTGCACGTCGTCCGCCTCCGCGATCCGGTTCAGTTCCGCCTCCCCCTCCGCCATCGTGTAATCCTGTTCCACCGAAAAAAACCACGGGCTTTTATGGGATTCCTTATTATTTACGCAGACAATTTCATAATTCATGTTCATATCGCTTTTGAGCGTAGAAAAATCCATCTGCGGCAGATCCCACGAGGGAAAAGCTGTATCCTTCTTTAGAATCCCCGCCACCTCGTATGTAATCCCCACGTCTTTCTGCGTAAATTTCGTTCCGACCGGGACGTCCCGGTACGCCGAGCCCAGGTACATATACATTTTATTTTTATCCGAAAAATCCAGCTTTTCCGGTCGGACGCCGTCCGCCAGCTCCCACTCGCAGAGCGGCAGATACCCTTGATCCGCCATCAGCACGGAAAGCATGTCAGGATTCACAGATGGATGTATTTCTTTTCCATGCTGAATATCGTACAATTCTTCAAAATATTCTTTTTCGTATTCTGTAAAATCAGCAGCTCCCGCGCTGTGGATGACAGGCGAGTTAAATATGTCTCTGCGGAATTTTTCCTCGTTCTCCAGAACCTCATCCAGATCTGCCTCCGAATCCCCCCATTCCGTGATCCCGATTCCGGTTCGGTCGATCCCCTGCGCCA
>CANRJU010000017.1 GCA_947631075.1 uncultured Lachnospiraceae bacterium | reverse complement strand
CTCGCCCGTCCCCACATTGACAGGCTCCGGCGATGTATAATGTTCCAGAAGAAAAACGCACGCCGACGCCATGTCCCGGCTGTTGATAAACTCGCGCTTTGCCGCTCCCGTCCCCCAGAGCACGACCTCCCCAGCCCCTTCGGCCTTTGCCCTGTGGTATTTCAGCAAAAGCGCCGGTATCACATGGCTGTGCTCCGGGTCGAAGCTGTCGCCCGGCCCATAGGCATTGGCGGGCACCGCCGAAATAAACGCCCTGCCATATTCCCTGTTTATGTAGCTGCAGAGACGGCTCCCGCTGACCTTGGCCAGCGCGTACCCCTCGTTTGTCACCTCCGGGAGCCCCGTCAGGAGATATTCCTCCTTCATCGGCTGCGGGCACTCCTTGGGATACATGCAGGCGCTCCCCAGAAACAGAAATTTTTCCACGCCGCTCTGAAAAGCCGACCATATCAGGTTCTGCTGGATCTGCATGTTGACATACATAAATTCAGCCGGACGCTCGCTGTTCGCCTGGATCCCGCCGACAAGCGCCGCCGCGTCAATGACGGCATCCGGCCTCTCCTCCTCAAAAAAGCGCTCCACATCCTTCTGCCGGCACAAATCCAGCTCGTTATGCGTCCGCTTAATGATATGCGCATAGCCCTGCCTCTCCAGTTCAGATACGATCGCCGAGCCGGCCATTCCCCGGTGCCCGGCAACATAAATTTTAGAATTTTTATCCATAATAATCTCCGTTCCTTCCCTTTCTCACGGTTCCAGGATCTCCCGGATCGCCGCGATCTCACAGTCCAGCTCCTCCGTGCTCAGGCCGTGGTGGCAGCCGATATAAAACCCGTTATTGTCGATATACCTGGCATTGGGATATTTCTTTTCAATATCTCCGAAAAGCTCCTTATATACCGGCTGGTTCAAAAGCGGCAGCATGGGCCTGGTCTCTATATTTTTCGACTCCAGATGCCGCACGATCTCATTTTTAGACCTGGGGCTCTCCGGCCTGACAAGAATCGGGAACATCATGTATGTGTGCTCGATGTTCTCCGGATGCCTCGGAAGCTGGATATATTTCTCCACATCCTCCAGCCCCCGGATCAGGTACTCCGCATTTTTATGCCTTGCGTCCATGATCTCGTCTACCCGCTCCAGCTGCGCCAGCCCCAGCGCCCCCTCGATCTCGCCCACTCGGTAGCTGTAACCGAGCCGCACAAAGGTAAAGCGCCGGTCGAGATCCGTTTTCAGCCTCTTGGGACACACCTGCCTGCCGTCCGATGCGATACACCGCTCGCAGGTGCAGGCCCTGCCGTGCGCAACAAGGGAGCGCAGAATCTCCGCCAGCTCCGTATCGCTGGTGCACATGACGCCGCCGACGCCCGTCGTGAGCGTGTGGGCGACATAGGTGCTGCACGCCATAATGTCGCTGAAGCTCCCGACCGTCTTCCCGTTGATTTTTGCAAAATGGGACTCCGCGCAGTCCTCCAGAATCCGCAGGCCATACTTCTGCGCAATCTGACTTATCTTATCCATCTCGCACGGCATCCCGAAGCAGTGCACCGGGATGATGCAGCGCGTCCTGTCCGTCACGCGCTTTTCAATCTCCGCCGGATCCATGTTGTACGAGTGGATATCCACCTCGACAAAGACCGGCTTCAGCCCCGCGTGAATGACCGCATTGGAAGTCGCGATAAAAGTAATGGCCGGAACGAGCGCCTCATCGCCGTCATTCCAGCCGTATTTTTCCTTCAGCGCAAGCAGGGCAAGATGGAGGGCGCCCGTGCCGCTGTTGCACATGACACCGTATCGGTGCCCGTGCATTTTTGCGAACTTCCGTTCAAACTCCGCCACGTATTTCCCCTGCGAGAGCCTCTGGCTGTCCAGGGCGTCCAGCACATATTTCTTCTCAAGCTCTGTTACCGATGCGTAACCGACTCCTATCTTATCCATCTCAATCCTCCTGTTTCCTTGCCTCCCGGATCGCCCGCTCCCGTCTCGCCAGCTCTCTGTCGTGCCTTGCCATGATCTCCACCAGCTCCTCATACGATGTCTTCTGGGGATCCCAGCCGAGGACCGTTTTCGCCTTGGTCGGATCGCCCCACAGGTTGTCCACATCCGTCGGGCGGAACCACTGCGGGTTCACGCAGACAAGCATCCTACCCGTCTCCGCGTCATACCCCTTTTCCTCCAGTCCGTTTCCCTCCCAGCGAATGGAAATCCCATTCGCCGCAAAGGCCCTCTCCGTAAAATCCCGGACCGTGTGCTGGACGCCGGTGGCAATCACAAAATCCTCCGGCTCCTCCTGCTGCATAATCAGCCACATGCACTCCACATAGTCCTTCGCGTAGCCCCAGTCCCGCAGGCTGTCCATGTTGCCCAGCTCCAGATGGTCCTGCAGCCCCTCGGCAATGCGCCCGGCCGCCAGCGTGATCTTCCGGGTGACAAAATTTTCGCCCCGGCGCTCCGACTCGTGATTGAACAAGATCCCATTTACCGCGAACATCCCGTAGGCCTCGCGATACTCCTTCGTAATCCAGAATCCGTACTGCTTGGCCACCGCGTAGGGACTGTACGGGTGGAACGGCGTCGTCTCCTTCTGGGGAATTTCCTCCACTTTTCCGTATAATTCAGAAGTCGACGCCTGATATATCTTCGTCTTTTTCGTGAGATTCAGAATCCGTACCGCCTCCAGAATCCGCAGCGTTCCCAGCGCATCCACATCCCCCGAATACTCCGGCACGTCAAAGGACACCTGCACATGGCTCTGCGCCGCCAGATTATAAATTTCATCGGGCTGAACCTCTCCAATAATGCGGATCAGCGAAGAGCTGTCCGACAGATCCCCGTCGTGAATCGTGAGCCTGTCCTTAATCGGATCGATCCGAGAAGTGTTCGATATCGACGCCCGGCGTATGATGCCGTGCACCTCGTATCCTTTTTCCAACAAAAACTCCGCCAGATAGCTTCCGTCCTGTCCGGTAATTCCGGTAATAAGCGCCTTCTTCATCGTTTCCTCCATTCGTCTGCTTTCATAAACAGACTGAAAATTTTGCATATTAAAAATTTATTTCCTAAGCATATTTACTGCTTTAGCTGCATAAGCTGCATAAGTTGCTTTAGCTACTTTTGCGGCCTTTTTATTTTATTTTTGACAATTCCGAGCAGGTTCCTGAAATACCTGCACATAACCTTAAAATGCGGATTTCTGAAGTAAATCAGCAGATTGATCACCAGCGGGACCGTCAGCCAGATTACAAACCGAAGTAAGATTCCCGGCACATCAACGGCAAGCCCATTCGTCAGCAGATACAAGACAAAGCTCTCCACTAACACCACCCCGAACAGGAACAGATGCTTGAGCAGGTATTTCCTCATGGACTGTCCGAAAAAATTTTTTACCACAAACCGAATACGCCCATATGCAATGGGAAGATAGGCAAAAAACGTCCCAATCTGCACACCCAGAACCCCTAGCCGGTAAGCCAGAGAGACCGAAATCACGATGTTCAGAGCTGCCGACAAGAGCATACAGTTCCGGTCCTGCCTGTAATCGCCGAATACGCTCCGGTATTTATAAACAATTTCCCAGACTGCGCCGAGATATATCGTCAACGAAAAAGCTATGACGAAGGATTCCGACAGAAGATACTCTGCGCTCCCAAGCCAGACCTGAATCGCCGGCTGGAAGAAAACCAGAAATCCCGCGCTTATGTAACTGGCAAAAAAGAAACTGAACACATCGAACATCTCAAACTGCTCCCACAGCTCCTCCTTTTTCCGCCCCTCGTACACAATGTTTCCGATTGCCGCCTGCAAAGGATTTAACAGCCGGTAAAATAAGACATTAAGAACCCCTGTCTTTAAAACCACATAATTTCCATACAGCGCCACATCCCGGATGCCGCAGATGGCAGAAATCACGATATTATCCGTGCCTCCATAAATAGCATATGCAACCTTGTGCACCAGAAAATTTTTGATGTCCGGAAGTATATTCCGCCTGCGGATGTCCTCCTTCGTAACCGTATATTTTTCTTTTAAATACGGATACTCACGATTCGTTTTATATAAAATCACCAGATTGGCAATCACCGATGTAGAAAGCTGTATGCACAGATACAGCAGATAATTCTTAAAAACAGCCAGCATCGACAGCTGAACCGCCTGCACCGCGATACTCGTATATAGGTCAACCTCGACCGTCTTGTACTCCTTCTGGTCCGCCGCGTAAATCGTCCGCCTATAAGAAAGAAAATATCCTGCCACCGTGCTCGCCAGCTGCAGGAAATAAACAATGTATAAATAGTGGATATCCCGGTTCGCATCCTTCACAATGTAAGGAACAAAAATGCATGCCGCCAGCCCCAGGACCGTCACAACCGCGGCAATCGCCCGGTACACCCACTTGTACAGGTACATGAGCTTGCCTATTTCCTGCCTGTTGTCCGTGACAATCTCTTTGTAGAGGTGAAAGGATATGATGCCGCCAATTCCCAGCTCCGCAATGGACAAAATGGAAAAAACATTACCAAACACGCTCTGGTATCCCAGATACTCAATATCCAGAAACATGACAAATACCCTGCGGTTGACAAACTGCAGCGCCAATGTCAGAATCTGGCCTATTACGGAGATTATGCTGTTCTTAAGGGTTTTTGCTGAGTTCATTTTACTCCTCATTTCTATTTTCAAATCCGGCTTTTTAAGCACGAAAATAAGACAGACCGTCGCCTGTCTCATTTCTATCATCAATTATCTTGTAACCGTGAATTTTTTCAGATTTTAGTGAGCCACACCATATACATGCTTCTTTCCTCAGCCGGAATTTCAAGCGTGTCCATAGCCTTTTCTTCCGTATAATTCAGATTCTTCATCATGCTGACAATCGCTTCCAGCCTGACTTTTCGGGCAGCTTCCAGAGTTGCTTCCTTTCTTACTTCTTCCACTCGCTGCTCCACTCTTTCTTCCACTTTTTCCTCAATTACATCTTGCATAAGTTCTTCAAATGCCGGGCTCATATTATCATCCCTCCTTATCTTCCCATACAGATCTCCATTTGCCTGAACACTGACCTGAAGCACCGCATCAATATTATGCCTGTCTCCCTGCTTTTTTAGCGCAGCCGATTCTGTAAGGAATCTCCGCACATCCGCTTCCTTGGCATGATTGGACAGAACTCTCAACGCGCTGTGCCTATCCGCAGTCAGCTGGCTGATGACAACAATCTGCGTGTCAAACTGCAGATGACCTTTTACATAGTATATTCCCGGATACGGCTGCGTAATCGTCCGACCGGATTCCTCCAGAGCCTTGAACAGCCTTCTGGGATATGTATCGCGGAACAGCGACACCGTAATCTGGTCCTCCGGAATCTGGTCTACCGTCTCTCCCAGCGCCTTGTACTGACAGGCATAGCCAATCGTCTTGAACAGATCGTCAATCGTCAGCCCGTCGTCCGGGCTCTTATACTCTATGACATTATGCTGTTTAAAAAACTTTCCCACTTCATTTTCAATCTGTACATCCGGTTCCTTCACCACTACGAGTATGTCAATCCGCTGCGGCTCCTTGCTCAGATTGTACTCCCTGTAAAACGTCATCTCAGCCCTTTCAAGCCGGAACTCTAACTCAGCGGCGCCATAAAAGCCCTGATGATAGGATATCGCTTCTGTTGCCTCCCCCATAAACCGCCTCTCAATGTAAAATTTTGATTGAAATATATTATATCACATTCGATGAGATTCGTCTATAAAAACATTTCCCAATACACCATAGCATCCTAGATATTCGATATTCAAGAACATGACAAACACTCTACAACTAGTAACTTATAATGAAAATGTTAGGTTCTAGCATATAATTGATCTAGTACTGCTTTTTATGGTCCTAGATGAGCTTATGATTATTTCTTTTTCTTCTATATTTTTTTGCTTCGGCAGAATCCTTGTCATTCATGCCATTATTGAGGATTACTATCTCGCCAAATTTTCGCTCCAATGCTACATTCACATATCTGACAGCAAAAGCCACCTGTGACAAGCCACAAAGAAGTGAATCACAGTTTGCAAGTGTATACACATCCCGCAGTACCTCTAGCCCCAGCTTGTAATAATGCAAAGGCCGTTCACTGGGAGTGCCATGTGGTCCAATATGATTTTCAGTGCGGAATACATCTTCATAATACACCAGTTTATCTGGAAACTCCTGTTTAAACATTTCGAGGACACTAGCATCATCCGTGGCAAGAAAGACTTTTTTATACCTGCCACCCGCACATAACTCCTTGGTCTTTGAAAGATATTGTTCTGTCGTAATTGCATGTGGATGATATTTTATTTCGCAGTTAAAATCAGTCCCCCGTACATGAACAGCAAGAATCGACTCACCAGTCAAGACATTTCGCATATTACCTTCTATGTATTCTCTGGTTGTTTTATTAAGATGTATATATTTCTTAAATATAACTCCAAGCTTATCAATTTCCGACTGATTTACCTCATATGATCCACTGAATGTCGCATGCCTCATAAGAAAAGTCCCATTCCCGCTGTGAGACTCTATAACATTTTTGCACTTTATTATTTCTCTGTAATCAATATCAGAAACTGGCTCAAAATAATATTCAAACACATTTTGAGTAATTCGATTCATTCCCGGGTCATAATATGCTGTATTTTTTCCCCATTCAACTACAGGTGTAAACTTACATAAATCAGAAAAATTTAATGCTTCCAATGTCCTGCGTAATTTTGCACAAAAACCCACAGTTGATTTTCCAATACTTTGATTTTCCTTTAATACATCAGATGGAATGTAATATACAAGCCTATCTGGATACATTTCGCCGTTATGAACAGCGAGCATTGATGTATAGTCATAAGTTTCTTCGTAATATCCTTTAATTAGATAAATATATTCTTTCATTCTCATGTTATTCAGGCATCTGGCAATTACATAAAATTTATTACTATCTTTTAGAATTTCATGTATTTTTAACTTGATTTTCATTTCCTTCCCTCCATCAAAAATCCTACTAGTCACTATAGAAAAGAAATCAAAAACTTCACAATCTCTCAAACATATCTCAATATCTTACTTTTTGTACACATGATTATCAGTCTCTTTTTCATACTTTCGCATTTTACTAACATACTTTATTGGCTCCATTTTTGTCTTATTCCACTCGTTGAGATTCCAAAAAACACGTCTCCTATATTACTACATCCATTAACCTGTTGCGCAAAACACAAAAAGAGTTTTTTCAAATTCAGGACTTACTAATATGAGTCTATCCGCGTATTCATTCGGTAACTTTCGAGATTTTTTGAAACCTTTCATCAGCTCTCCAACAATATTATCTATAGAATGATAGATAATTAAGCTGATATTTAACAGTTACGCCACGCTGACGGATATATACAGCCGGAACTCCCTGGTATATTCCTTTTTCGACGGCCAGTCCTTTAAAAAGTGAGTTTGCACTTATAATGGCAAAATCGCTGACTGTTGAACCAGGCATAACAATCGCCGATGTCCCTATCCAGCAGTTGTCACATAAAGTAGTGACATCTCCCCGATATGCAAACGTGTCTGAGTTAGAATTATGGGTACCTGAATATATCTTTGCATACATGGATATGCTGTTATCATTACCGATTTTAAGTCCGGAGCGACCATCTAAAAGCACAAATTCATTGATGACATTTCTCTCGCCAATTTCTATTCCTCTCGGTCTAAATACTACTGCCCGCATTGCAATTCTGCTCTTTTTTCCTATTTTCATTCCGAATATCCTATATATGAATTTACGGATAGTCCATAAAGGAATATATGCAACAAAATAGTTCAAAATAATATACTCAACATCATTGTGTATAAAATGCCTTACCCGAAGCAATATTTTCTTTGCTTTCAAATAATATCTTTCTGCTGTGAAGCTATCATCAAGACTCTCCATTTTACTTTTTAGTTTTTCACACATGATTATCTGGCCTCTTTAGATTTTCTGACTTTCTCGATATACAATTGATATACGACTGCATTTTACTTAATAGAATACAATTTTTATCTCGTCAAAAAAGTCTCGCCCTTTCCAACTCTTTCTCTCCAGTAGTTGAGCAAATCATGCATAGTCTTTTCAAACGAAATCTCTGGCTCCCAGCCCGTATGCTCCTTAAACTTCCGGCAGTCCGGCACCTGCAGGTCAGCATCAATCGGACGCAGCCGCTCTGGATCGGTAACTATTTCGATCTTATCTTTCATCGTCGAATAGGAAATCAGCGTGTCCAGCGTATCGCCAACCTCACAGGTGTAGCTGCCGCCGATATTATAATATTCGCCTGCGACCGGATTCACAGTAACAAGCATATAATAAGCCCTGACTGCGTCCCTGACATCAGCGTATGTACGAAGCGACTTAAGGTTACCAACCATAACCTTAGGCTTTATCATTCCAGCTTCTATCATCGCAATCTGTTTCGCAAAAGTTGATTCATGGAATACATCTCCCCGCCTTGGGCCGGTGTGGGTGAACATCCTTGTGGTCATGACCGTCATGCCATAAGCCTCGGCGTAGTACCTGCCCAGAAGATCGGTACCGACCTTGGAAATGGCATAAGGGCTTGCCGGATGGAACGGGCACTCCTCGTGGATGCCGGTCTCAGGCTTTTTCTCTGCCGGTATCTTTCCGAACACTTCCGATGAGGCGCAGACATGGATTACCGGATGGTACTCCTTATCTTCAGCCATCGCCAGACGGAACGCCTCCAGCAGCCGGCAAGTCCCGAGGATATTCGTATTGAGCGTATCAATCGGCGCGGTAAAACTGGTCAACGGATAGCTCTGCGCCGCGAGGTGAAATACATAATCCGGCCTGATGTTATTTACAACCGTAATCAGGCTCATCTCATCGTTCAGATCGGCGTACTCAAAGAACACACGGTCTTTTTTATTTACTCGATCAAGCAAATGCGTGACGTTATCCAAAGGACTTCTCCAACGGCATACGCCGTAGACATCCCAGTCTGTATTTTCAATCAAAAAATCCGCAAGGTGAGAACCCACCATTCCCGTAATGCCTGTTATCAATGCTTTTGCTGCCATTTATTTTTCCTCCAGCTCCTTTTTTATCTTTTCTGAGAATGATTCGTCTTTCAGAATCCCATATTTATTAAGATACATACTTTTCATCTGCGTTATCTTCGGGCGGTTTTTGTAAAAATCCTCTCCCGGCGTTGTGATGGCATATTTTAATCTATTATCGTACAGTCGATTCAACTCGTCCGCTATCCGCACACGGCTTACAAGCTCATTTCCTGCCACATCCAGAATCTTCGGCTCATAACTGTCCCAATGATTTATCAGCCAATCGACTGTATCCACCACATCTGAAACAGTGATGCAGTTTCGGTAGAATGGGTGAAAGATGTCAGCATTTTCCCCTGTATTTATACATTTAAGACAGTATGAAACAAACTTGTCGTTTTTTGAAACCACATACGAAAGCCGTATTGCCTTGAAGTTCGGCTCATCTTTGAAGCAGTCCTCGACCGCCTTTTTCATTCTGCCATAAGGAGTCTGTGCCTTGGTCTCTGAATGCTCGGTATAAGTCTCTCCGGGAATGTCTCCGAAAACCGCATCACTTGAAAAGAACAGAACCTTACAGCCATGGACAATTGAATTTTTTATGAAATGCTCCGTGCCGGTAACATTTATATTCCAACACCTGTCAAACTCGTTTGCGCATATATCCGGACCAGAAACAGCTGCTGTGAAAATCACATAATCAACATTATCAAGCACTGAATAATCAAATTTTTCAGTCTCCGCGAGATTCAAATACGCATCCACCTCGGGAGTCTGGTCTATTTTCAGAACGTTCTCAAATCTTTTAAGCAGGTATCCAGCGATGTAGCCGGAGCTGCCTACGATAGCTGTTTTCATATGCTAAACTCATCCTCCTCAATCATCAAGCATAGTGCATGGTAAACCGGCAGATGCAGTTCCTGAACTATGTACGTCTCGGTCTCCGGGACTCTGATGCACACGTCTGCCATCTCGCTTAACTTGCTTTTTTTTGCCCCCGTTAAACCCATGACTTTCATTCCTTTTGCTTTAGCCGTAACCGCCGCATAAAGCACGTTTTTGCTGTTGCCAGAAGTAGAAATTCCAAGAAATACATCTCCTGCATTTCCGTAGCCATTGACCTGTTGGGCAAAGCACAAAAGTGGCTCACAGTCGTTCTGGTAGGCAGTAGTCAGTGCAGGGTGACCGTCAAGTGCTATTGCCGACAACGCTCCCTGCAAGTTCTCGGCAAGAACTTTCCCCAATTCGAGATTCTCGGCAATCAACTTATCCGCATATTCTTTCGGGATCTTGCGCGGGTTCTTGAAGCCTTTCATCAGCTCTCCAACGATATGTTCCGCATCCGCCGCACTGCCGCCATTTCCAGCTATAAGGAGCTTTCCACCATTTGAGTAACATTTTTTAATCAGTTCATATGCCTCGGCGATATCATCCTTACAGACTTCAAGCTGCGGATATCTCTCAATCAGCACATTCAGCTGTACCTTAACTTTCTCTATCATATGTGTCCTCCAAAATTTCTTTAACTGCCTTCAGCAGATCTCCGTCGGTCAAGATAATTTTCGTGCGGCACCCTGTAGCCTCACTAGTACCTTTGTTATATTCTCCTTCCCCAATCATCCACGACTGTATGATGTCAATATTGAAGTTCTCATCAGCGTTCAGAAGAATACTCGGTTTCGGCTTGCAGTTAAGATTATGCCGATAAAGCCCTGCTCACATGGGCATTCTATTTCACATTCCAAGACAGGCTTGCCTCAAATCAGGATAAGCGGCTCCGGAATATCCAGAAAAAGTTCGGAAATTTGTATTCCCCGTCTGCTGGATATGATGACTGTTTTCACTTTTTATCCTCCGCAGGTGTGTAACTCTCCGGCGAGTAGTAGATGACCCGTGTTCCGCCATTTTCAAATTCGAACGGGACGTAGAGCAAATCTTTCATCGCTTCCATCACGCTTGCGCGGCGCTCAGGCTGAACATAGAAGATAAGGAATCCACCACCGCCTGCGCCCAAGAGCTTGCCACCCAGAGCTCCGGCAGCTATGCCTTTTGTATAAAGCGCATCGATATCGTTTGTGGAAATCGCCGAACCGGTCTGGCGTTTGAGTTTCCAAGTATAATCAAGCAGCCTTCCGAAATCGTCTAAATCAGCGCACTTGTCCGTCAGGACGTCTTCGGCCTCATCAACAAGCGCAAGCATTTCCTTTAACTGCGAAGTTTTGTCGCCCCTGTCTCTGGCATTCGACACCTGAACTTCCGAAGAAAAACGGGTGAATCCGGTAAAGAACATCACAAGATTTTCATTGAGGCGGCGCTTGCGACCGGGAGAGATAATCACCGGACGAACTTCGTAGCCGTCGGCATTGAAAGTGATTCGGTTAAGGCCGCCGAACGAGGCGGCTATCTGATCCTGCCAGCCGCCCGCCTCGTTGCAGAGTGTGCGCTCGAGATAAATAGCTTCGTCGGCAAGGCGGCTTTTGTCGGCATACCTTCCCTTTAAAGCATAGAATGCGTTGAGCATTCCGACGGCGAAAGACGACGAAGTTCCAAGTCCTGAACGCGCAGGCAAGTCCGATTCATAGGTGAGCCTAATTTCGTGCATATCAAGCATCTTCATCGCGTTGCGGATCGCAGGATGCTCGATCTCGTCGACATCCCTGACATATTCCATTTTTGAATATGTCAAGTGTGTAGAAAAGTCAAAAAAAGGCGGAAGATGCCTTACGGTTACATAACAGTACTTATCAAATGTAGTTGACAGCACCGCTCCGCCGTGTTCTTTGAAGAATTCCTTCATATCCGTTCCACCGCCGAAAAATGACATGCGAAACGGGGTTTTAGTGATTATCATCTTTTTTATCCCCCATAGAAATCACTGTTTCAACATAATTGTTTGCAGATTTTTCAAACGAACAACTTGATATAAACTTTTTTGCACTTTTTTCTAAATCATTTGAGTCTATACTCCCGTTAATCAATTTTCTTACTACATTTGCATACTCTTCTGAGCTTTCACAATGAATATATTCTTCTCCATCTTTAGCAGGTATCCCCTCTATTCCAATCTCATTTGTTAGTACGGGAATTCCACTTGAAAGTGCTTCAAGCACTTTCACTTTTATACCGGCGCCAAGAACTAACGGCGCAACAAAGCATAAGCATGAAGCAAAATATGACGCAGGATTATCAACAAAACCTGTTATAATTATACAATCGTTCTTATACGCAAGTAACTGCTCAGGGGGATTGCCTCCCATAACAATAAATCTTACATTTAAATCTGAAAGTGCAGGCATTACATTCTCAATAAACCATATTGCGCTTAAATAATTTTCAGGTCGTGACATCGCGCCAAAAAAAAGTATATCTCTCCCATTGGAATTTCTAATGCAGTCAGACATATTAGTAAAATATGGCGGCAACCACATAAGTTTTCCTTTATCTATTCCTTCTTTTTCAAGCAATGCGCAGTTATCTGGGTTTTGCGGTAATGTTAGATCACAACATCTAAGAGCTTTTAATTCAAGTTTCTTTTCCCATTTTGCTTTATGTAACCATACTATATGCTTTAGTCCTTTATAATAGTGGCTTTTGCGCTCGTATCCTACAAATGTAACATCCGGTTCAGATGCAATGATTTTCGCATCAGGAAACAATCTCTTGATCTCCGGCGACATCATCACAATACCGGTCCAATCAAGAATGATAACATCCGGAGCATATAGCTCTTTTTCCCAACGCGAAAAAATCTTTTTGATAGTGAACGCATAATAGTTCGACAACATTCCAGCATATCTGTTCCACGGATTAAATTTAGTTTCTACATTGCATATTTTTTTGATTATGGGAACATTCCCATATATTATCTCATGATCTGTTTCTGCAAGCTCACTTTCAATTGCTTCCTCTGACATGCCGTCGCTAAATCCAATGAGACGAACACAAAACCTTTCGTCTTCAATAAATCTTCTGAAATATCTGTAAAATGTTTGACCACCTGCATGCGATATTTTGCTGATAGGAGCACTTGCTGCAATCCAAAGCACATTTATACTTTTCACGTCTGCTCATACACCATCCTAACATTTTTATTATCATAAAAACCTATAAAAACAAAGATATAAAACAATATTTCATAAGTCTGTACATTGGGCAAAAGGACAAAAGTAATTAATACCATAATGCAAATAGCTGCTGGAGCATAATATTTGTATTGCTTATTTTTCCAAGTTCTAAAAATTACATGAGCAACTGGATAAAAAAACAATATTCCAAAAACAATTCCGACTTCGTACATCATCAAATAAATAGAACTTTCAACTGTATTAGCAAGAGCACCAACAGTTTCTATTGCCATCGGTCCGTTACTCCCAAATCCTAATCCAAAAGGATGCAAAATAACCGTTACCAAAGGTTTATATAAATCCTCAATATGCTTTCTTGTTGATAAATCCTTCCGCATAATCATTCCATTAAACGAAGAATAAAGCATATCCGTAAAGAGATTGTCAAGATAATATTTATCAATAAGTATCGTAGCAATAATGATGATTACAATGCCTAATACACTAAAAAAAATTTTTAACGGGCTGTAATTGACCTTTTTCAATTTTGCGATATTAAGAAATACAATTGCAAAAAGCATTCCAACAATAGCGGATCTTGAAAATGTCGCCAATAATCCAATGCCCGTAAAAGCTATCAATATGTATCTCTTTAATTTTGTTATTTGTACACAATTTGTTATCAATAAACATAAAGATATTCCTAATACAACTCCACAGATATTTGGAGAAATAAAAGTTCCGACGGAACGTTGAAAACCAAAAAAACCCCCTATGTAATAAGATGACGAACTCAAGTACCCATTTTGACTTGGATATCCTAGCATGATTGCAAAATCATCTCCAAGAAAAAAAGCCTGAAAAAAGCCGTACGTTGCGATAATTGCTAACTCAACGATAATCAACTTATGAATTGTTTTTAGCTGAGCTTCATTTAACGCAATCCGACTGCAAATAAAATACATGCACAGCGGAATAAGGTATGTTCTCAATACATTGAATGTCCCCGGATAACTGTAATATATAGCCGAAACAAGAGCAAACAGTACAAGAACAACTGCATTAAAAGCCACTATCATACCGATTTTATTGAGTCTTAATCCATACTGAATAGATACCAGAATGAAAAGTATAAGTATGAATATATCTCTTGCCAAATTGTCAAATGAAGTACCTTTCAAAAACAATTCGCAAATATAGTAATGAAACGGCATATATATAATCAATCCAAGAAGGCTAAAATACAAGATTTTTGAAGTTTTATAGCGATAACTCATTCTGTAAGGCTCCCTTCAGATATAAAATTATCCATCACATATTGAAATAAGCTTATATCTCACAAATTGAACGATTGCAGAAAGATTGTTTCACATTACAAGCACCATCATTCCTCATGTATATCTGTCATCGACGCAAGCGTGCCAACCTGAGGCATGTAAGATAATTGAATTTCCCGATTCGATAAGTGAATTTTAAAAACATTCTTTTTATTTTGCTTATCTTAAGATATTTATCCGCATAAATCATTCTGCTTTCAAAACCGATGTCCAAACGTTTTCCCACGTTCGGTATAGACTTATTAATACTTACACTATGATTATGGTAGTAATTAACATCAGATGCAAGATAAATTGCCTTACCAATATCGTGTAACCTGTGCGATAATATATTTTCTTCCTCATATAAAAAAGTATCTTCATCCAAATCTCCAGCATGTAGCAAATCAACATTTTTTACAATAAAAAGCGATCCTGCTATCGCGTCTACTTTCACAAATCGATCACTCCTCAAATATTCATTGGTGTAGTTTGTTCGGTCGCCAATGATTTTTCGCAGGATCAATAAATTGGATAATATTAAATCAATGTATGCAGGTCGCTTCCATGCGGTTTTCGGATTGTTAAAATTTGCATCGCTTAACATAATTCCTGAAACAGCTGCTGCATCTTTTTTCTGATTGAAACACTCAAGCGATTCCATGATAAATTCTTCATCGAAAGCAACATCCGGGTTGGCGATGATGATATATGTCGGTGAGATTTTTCGGCGCAATTCAAAAATACCGGCATTATTGCCGGCCGCATAGCCTGCGTTTTTCGCTGTAGAAATAACGGTTATTTTGCCGCTTTCTCGTAGCTTTAATACTTCCAATGATTTATCAGTTGAATGATTATCAACCACAACAATATGATCAATGAGGGAAATGTTTTCTGCCAGATTCAAAAATTGCAGGGTGGTTTGAAAATCGTTATAATTTAAAACCACCAATCCGATTTTTGTGTCAATACTTTTGCGCATACAGATCTATTCCTTTCTTTTGAAAGTTTATCCACATTGTATTAATATCAGCAATCATTATATGCCTTTAAGATTTTCTCAACCTAAAAGAATTTCCATACATCTTGACATTTCTTTCTCAACATGGAAAACAGGAACGATTATACCAATCAAAGCTTTCCTCTTCTCCATTTATATATAAGTTTCTTTCAGCATCCCATTTTCAATTTTTTGCAGGCGCGCACCAGTCACGGCATTGTTGAGAAATTCATCTGTACTACCGCATTAACTGCCACCACACAATCACCCACAAGCAGAACACTGCCCCAAAATGTTGAACCGGTACCGACACAGCAATAACAATTTTCTTCAATCATAATTCCTTTATAGCTGGTCTCTTTATTCACGGATCAGCGCATTCGTGATATGTTCTTATAATCGTTTCCGCTGAGTTTTCCCATTTGAAAACTAACTTTTGCTTAAATCCTTTTTTTATGAGCTCTTCTCTAAGTTTATCATCTTTCATGAGCCTATTAATTGCTTGCTTGATCTCTCCGACATTAAAGGGATCAAAATAAATTCCTGCATTTCCGACAACCTCCGGCAGTGATGTTGTATTCGCCACAGCTATAGGTGTTCCACAAGCCATAGCTTCAAGCGGCGGAATCCCAAAACCCTCAAAGTACGATGGGTAAATAAAGGCTCTTGCGCCGTTATATAGACGAACTAAATCATCATTCGATACATAATCTGTTAAAATTATGTCCTCTGGCTCTGTGCTTACACTGCTTAAGATGTCAGAGTACATCCATGCCTTTTTCCCGACAATAACTAATTGGGCATCTTCGTTTGTTTCTCTTTTCCACCCATTAAACGCCTCTATCAATCTAGGCAAATTTTTTCTGGGTTGTAGATTCCCAACTGTTAATAAATATGGGCCATCACTAATATTGAAGCGTTTTTTTAATTCTGTGATGTCAAGCGTCTTTTCGTCTAATTTGCAAAACAATTCATTTACAGCATTGTATGTTACAATAACCTTTTCAGGCTCCACTTTATAATGTTCAATAATGTCATTCTTTGCGTGATTAGAAACAGTAAATATAAACTTAGATTTTCTCGCCGCGTAAGGAATTAATATTTTCTGTCTTATATATTCTCTTTTTGTAAAAATGTCTTTGTAGTGTTCAAAGCATATATCATGTATTGTGCATACCACTTTACAAGAGAGTATAAACGGAATGAAATATTGAGTATGCAGAACATCAATTTGATACTTTTTGCAAAGCTTATTCAATTCAATAAAGTTTCGTTTGAAAGAAGAATTTGAGTTGAATCTTACAATATAAAACTTTTTTTCATACTCACAAACGTCTACATCTGGCTTTACAAACAAATATACCTTATCAGATGGATCAACTCTCATTGATCTTAGCACATTAGAATAATAGCTTTCATTTCCACCTGAATGGTCTCCAAGCATATGCCCATCAATTCCAATGTTCATTATCCAGTCACCTCTCCAATATGTATTAAATACTTTTACAGCAAATTAATACTTTCCTTATTGCAATAATGTTATCCATTATTGCAAAACACTTCAATATATCGTTTACTTATAAACGGCCAGCTATAAACCGTAACAATTCTTTGCTTCGCCTTGTTTCCCAGCCGCATCATTTTCTCAGTATCCAGCTTATCCACCTTTTCAATCAATGCTGCTAAATTGCCCTCATCTTTATTCCAATACAACGCCGCATCCTCCGCCACTTCCCAGTTAAATCCTACATCCAAGAGCAAATTCAGTTCCGTGCTTCCTAATGCTTCCAGCAGACTGGGATTTGTCCCGCCGACCTCATGTCCATGCAGATAAGCATACGCATTTTCACGGATTTTCTTCAATAATTCCTGATCATACACTGTACCTACAAACTTAATTCTCGAATCCTGCCTGAAATGCAGCGTTTTCTCCAGCTCATCCAGAAATTTTTCATTCACATTTGTAATAATGGCTAAATCACGACTGCTCCGGCTTTTCATAAACTCACGAATCATTGTCTCATAATTGTTTTCTGGCACAAAGCGCCCGACCACAAGATAGTAATTCTTAGGAGACAGCCCTTTTTCTCTATACCAATCCAACAACTTTGGCGAATTATCCGCAAGAATGCTTTTTCTCGTTTCTGCCCCGTAAGCAATATATGTCGTTTTAGGATTAATCCCATTTAAACCTTTTCCGTCATAAAACTCATGGATGTATTTTTCTATTGTAACTGAATCACATATCACCAAATCGCTATACCGCACCATCATCCGTTCGGATATCTTCCAATACTTTCTGACAGGCTTGGGCCATTTTGCCCTCATCCATTCATGTCCGTCTGGATTCAAATATACTTTTCCATCCAACTTGTGAATTTCCTTATAAAAATGGCGGATAAACGGTCCAATGCGACAGGCCATAATATACACAATCGGATGGTTGATTTTCTCCTCCTGAATAATCTCACAGCATTTTTTCAATGATGCTACATCATAATAAATTGCCTGTGCCGCACCGATTTTTTGCGGAACCCTGATTCTAAAGCAATGAGCATTATGATACAAAAACTCATTTTCATTTATAATTTCTGCGCCACTTGTCTTATAAGGATCCATGCTTCCGTCGCCATTCGCCTTGCAGGCCACATGATATTTAATTTTGCTTTCATTCTGGTGGTACTCTGTCAACTTATCCACAAAAGTCTCATACCCGCCGTAAGTTCCCAGAGATTTTGCCCCGACCAGAAATACATGTTGTACTTCTTCACCCTGCATGGATCTCTCTCCTTAACACTCCACTTCATGATAAATTAAGATATTACTATTTCTCTCCCGTTGACATTCTGGACACAATCGTGTACACTATCATTATCAGGAGGTGATCTTATGAATTTCTATTCTGTACGTGATTTGCGTACCGATACCAAAAACATGTGGGAGACTCTTTCTTCCGGAGATGAAATTGTCATTACCAACAATGGCAAACCCTCTGCACTGATGATTAGCATCCCGGATGACAGCTTTGATGAAACTGTACAGGCCGTCCGGCAGGCGAAAGCAATGATCGCGCTCAACAGTATGCGCCGCAAGGCCGCAAAAGCAGGCTTTCTGACAGATGAGGAAATTGAATCTGTAATTGCCGATGCGAGAAACGGGGGCTGATACGCATGAACATTGTTTTGGATACTAATGTCCTTGTCTCAGCCTTATGGTCCCCTGGTAAAAATGCCAGCGAGATTTTAATGTTGATTGGCACTTTCTCGTCACCGCCTGGTTGCAGATTATTATCACCGCATATGCTGCCGTTTTGCAATATATCA
>CANRJU010000016.1 GCA_947631075.1 uncultured Lachnospiraceae bacterium | reverse complement strand
GTCCCACCGGATCGGGAAAGACCTACCTGGCTCAGACGCTTGCGAAGATCCTGAACGTGCCTTTTGCCATCGCGGACGCCACCACGCTGACGGAGGCCGGCTATGTGGGCGAGGATGTGGAGAATATTCTTCTCAAAATCATTCAGGCGGCGGATTTTGACATCAAGAGAGCCGAGCACGGGATTATTTATCTGGATGAGATTGACAAGATTACCAAAAAAGCAGAAAATGTTTCCATTACCAGAGATGTGTCTGGCGAGGGCGTTCAGCAGGCGCTGCTGAAGATTCTGGAGGGCACGGAGGCGAGCGTTCCGCCCCAGGGGGGCAGAAAGCATCCCCAGCAGGAATTTTTCCACATTGATACCAGTGATATATTGTTTATATGCGGTGGCGCCTTTGACGGTCTGGACAAGATTATCAGCTCCCGCATCGACAAAAAGTCCATCGGATTTAATGCGGAGATCGCCGACCCCACAGATCAGAACGTGGGCGAGCTGTTCAAGCAGGCGCTCCCCCAGGACTTTGTGAAATTTGGCCTGATTCCGGAGTTTATCGGGCGCGTTCCGGTGACGGTGGCGTTGGACCTTCTGGACGAGGAGGCCCTGAAGGAAATTCTGGTGCGTCCGAAAAATGCCATTACCAAGCAGTACAAGAAGCTCCTGGAGCTGGACGGAATCCGGCTGGAATTTGAGGACGACGCCATTACCGAGGTGGCAAGGCTTTCCACGGAGCGGAAAACCGGGGCCAGAGGGCTTCGCGCCATACTTGAGACGAGCATGATGGATTATATGTATGAGCTTCCTTCGCGTGACGATGTGACGGAGTGCATTATCACGAAAGATGTGATCACCGGCGAGGGAGAGCCGAGGCTTCTTCGGGCGGGGGAAGAACTTCCGCGTCTGGAGAGCGCGGATAAAATAAAAGAAGAAAGTGCATAGATTAGAGTAGAAAGAGGAATTGGGATGAGCGAAAAGCAAATGAAAACAATGCCGATTCTGGCTTTAAGGAGCATGACGGTGCTGCCGGGCATGCTGGTTCATTTGGATATAAGCAGAGAAATCACCAAGAGGGCCATCGAGGAGGCCATGGCAACCGATGGCATGATCTTTATTACGGTCCAGAGGGACGAGAGCATGGAGAACCCGTCCTTTTACGATCTGTACGAGGTGGGCGTGTACGCCAAGATCCGTCAGGAAGTGAAGGTGAAGGACAGCGTGGTCCGGATTATGGTGTCCACCAAAGGGCGGGGGCAGCTCCTCAGCCTGAACCAGACCAAGCCTTTTCTCATGGGAGATGTGACCCCTTACGAGTGGGAGGGCGAGGAGTATCTCGGCGAGGCGGAGAAGGAAGCCATGTGCCGCAACCTGAAAGAAATCTACACGGTCTATTTGAATGAAAATCCCAGAGCGAGCCGCAGCGCCGTGGACCGCATCCGGAAAATGGACGATTTAGACAAGCTGATCGATCTGGTCGCCATGCATGTGAACATGGGCTACGAGAAGCGCCAGGAAGTGTTAGAGTGCCTGGATCTGGAGAGGCGGTATGAGATCGTGGCGGGGGCGCTGATGGAGGAGGTCAATATATTCCGAATCCGGGAGGCCTACCGCAATAAGGTAAAAGAAGAAGTAGACAAAAACCAGAAAGAGTATTTTCTCCGGGAACAGATGAAGGTGATCCGCGAGGAGCTGGGAGACGGGGAGAGTACCGAGGATTATGTGGAGAAGTACCAGAAGCAGCTGGCGGAGCTTGTCTGCAGCGATGAGATCCGGGAGAAAATCGACGAGGAGATCGAACGGCTGCACGCCATTCCCGTCAACTCCTCCGAACACATCGTCTCCCAGAACTACATTGAGACGCTTTTGGCGCTTCCCTGGGATAAGGTGTCCGAGGACAATCTGGATATCAACCACGCGGAGCAGATTCTCAACGAGGACCACTACGGACTGGAAAAGGTGAAGGAGCGTATCCTGGAATTTCTGGCGGTGCGGGCGCTGACGAAAAAAGGCGACAGCCCGATTATCTGTTTGGTGGGCCCGCCGGGAACCGGCAAGACGTCGATTGCCAAGTCGGTGGCGAGAGCGCTGAACAAGGAATATGTGCGCATCTGCTTAGGCGGCGTGCGGGACGAGGCGGAGATCCGGGGACACAGGAGGACCTATGTGGGCGCCCTGCCGGGGCGTTTCATCGACGGACTCAAGAAGGCGGGAGTGAAAAATCCGCTGATGCTGTTAGACGAGATCGACAAGACCAGTGGCGACTACAGGGGAGATACATCCTCCGCGCTCTTGGAGGTGCTCGATCCCGAGCAGAACCGGAATTTCGTGGACCACTATGTGGACCTGCCGGTGGATCTGTCCGAGGTGTTATTTATCTGTACGGCCAACACGAAGGACTCCATACCGCGTCCTCTCCTTGACCGCATGGAAGTGATTACTCTGTCCGGTTACACGGAGAACGAGCGCTTCCACATCGGAAGGGATTATCTTGTGCCCAAGCAGTTTGAGAAAAATGGACTGAAAAAGAGCCAGCTCTCCATCAACGACGCGGCTCTGAAGACGATTATATCCTATTACACGAAAGAGGCGGGCGTCCGGGAGCTGGAGCGCCAGATCGGCAAAATCTGCCGCCGGAGCGCCAAGCAGATTTTAGCGGGCGAGGAGGGGAAAATCAAGGTCACCACGCGGAATGTGACGGATTTTCTCGGTAAGAAAAAGTACCGCGTCAACGAGGCCAATAAAAAGGCGGAGGTCGGCGTCGTGCGGGGCCTTGCCTGGACCCAGGTGGGCGGCGATACGCTGGAGATCGAGGTGGCCGCGATGCCGGGCGAGGGGAAATTGGTGCTGACCGGAAAGCTGGGGGACGTGATGAAGGAGTCCGCCCAGATTGCGCTGAGTCTGGTGCGGTCGCTGCTCCCCAAGAAGAACCGCTTTTTCAAGGAAAATGATTTTCATCTCCATGTGCCGGAGGGCGCCGTGCCGAAAGACGGTCCGTCCGCCGGAGTTACCATGACCACAGCGATCTACTCAGTGGTCACCGGGGAAAAGGTGGATTCAAAAGTGGCCATGACCGGCGAGATCACGCTGCGCGGGCGCGTGCTGCCCATCGGCGGCCTGAAGGAAAAGCTCCTGGCGGCGCGCATCGCGGGAATCGAGCGGGTAGTCGTCCCGGAGGACAACCGGCCGGATGTAGAGGAGCTGGAGGAAGAAATCACGGAGGGAATGACAGTCTTTTACGCCAAGACCATTTCCGACGTGCTGAAAGTTGCCCTGAAAAAATAAGGCGTGAGAGAAACGAGGTTTCTATGAAGATAAAATCTCTGGAGCTGGAGACGGTGTGCGGCATCACCAGCAAGCTGCCACAGCACGATAAGATTGAGATGGCCTTCTGGGGGCGCTCCAACGTGGGGAAATCCTCCCTGCTGAACAGCCTGTGGAACCGGAAGTCCATGGCGAGGATTTCGGCGCAGCCGGGAAAGACGCAGACGATCAATTATTACAATGTGAACGATGTGTGCTATATGGTGGACCTGCCGGGGTACGGATACGCCAAGGTGTCCAAGGAGCTGGCGGGTAAATGGATGGGCATGATCGAGAAATATCTGGATACGTCCCGCGCGCTTCGGGTGGTGTTTCTGCTCATTGATATCCGCCACGAGCCGTCGAAAAAGGACGTGGAAATCTACCGCCTGCTCTACGACAAGGGCTTTAATCCGCTGATTATCGCCACGAAGTCGGACAAGATCAGCAGGCAGGCAAAGAGCAAGAACATCGCCGCGATCCGAAAGGCGTTGGGAGCTCCGGAGGAGACGCCCATTCTTCCCTTTTCCGCGCTGAATAAAGAGGGAAAAGAGGAGATCTGGGAGTATATCGACATGTTTGTGAGAGAAATTCCCGTTGAGTGACAGATGGCGGGAGCGGCTGTGCCGTTTTTTCCATCGACGTCGCATAAACGCTCGGAAATGAGGATTACTATGACGAAAAAACAGCGGGCAGCGCAGATTATCGAGCTGCTGGAAAAGGAGTACCCGTTGGCGGACTGCACATTAGATTACGACGAGGCGTGGAAGCTGCTTGTCAGCGTCCGGCTGGCGGCGCAGTGCACGGACGCGCGGGTAAATATCGTAGTACAGGACCTCTACGCGAAGTATCCGTCCCCGGCGGCGCTGGCAGCGGCCTCGCCGGAGGAGATTGAGGAGATTGTGAAGCCCTGCGGCCTTGGGCACAGCAAGGCGAGAGATATTCATGGGTGTATGACGATGTTAGTGGAGCAGTACGGGGGGCGGGTGCCGGACACGATGGAGGAGCTGTTAAAGCTTCCCGGAGTCGGGCGAAAGAGCGCCAACCTCATTATGGGAGACGTATTTGGTAAGCCCGCCATTGTCACGGACACCCACTGTATTCGATTGGTCAACCGCATGGGATTAGTGGACGGCATCAAGGAGCCGAAAAAGGTGGAGATGGAGCTCTGGAAGATTATTCCGGGGGAAAAAGGGAATGATTTCTGCCACCGGCTGGTACATCACGGACGGGAGGTCTGCACCGCGAGGACCGCGCGCTGCGAGAGGTGCTGTCTTTCGGATGTATGCAAAAAAGCGCTCAAATAAGAGAGGAGAATTGTCGTGAAGGAATTATGCAAAAAATGCCTGAAACCGGAGATCGTGCGAAAGATAACGGGGACGATTTGCGCCCTGGAGGGGATTTTTACGCTGCTGATGGCGGTGATGATTGCAAGGCTGTATCTGACCGAGGGACGGGAGTCCTTCTCCCCGGACGAGCTGGACCTGTTTCCCATGCTCATCGGATTCTGTGCCTTTTACGGGATTCTCTGCGTGTTTTACTCCTATTTCCGGTTCCGCTTTGCCTCCGGGACGCCCCTGGTGGAGCTGTTCTGGAAGTACAAGATCACGGTCATTTTATTTATCGTGGTCAGCGGCATGAGTCTTGTGTGGGTGCTCCCCACCATGCTTGGACGGACGGACCTCATGGGATATATCGAGGTTCCCATCGGCATCATCGGGATGCTCGCCATCGTGCTGGATTTCTACCTCTATATCCGGGTGTTTGTAAAATGGATGCGGAGCTGATCACGGGCTCCCCACCAGCATTTTTTCATAGAGAAGCCCCACCACGAACCATACCGGGGCGTAATCAAAACGGATGATACCCTTGTAGCTGGCCTTCGCGCCGCTGTAGTCCCAGGGGCAGCATCCTTTTTTCTTTAACAGGCTCCCGGCGCTAAATTCCGTGAGAAAAATTGCCGCCGTGTAGATGGAGCCCCGCAGCATGACGGGCTTTCCCTTTATGGCCTGGCACAGAGGCTCCATGAGGGAGGCCATGCCGTAGATGGGAAACATCCAGATGGAAGTGGCGCATTTTAGCTGCTTGTCCTTTTTGTGGCAGAGGGAATCGCAGCCGGTCCAGAAGCACTCCAGGCCCCATCCCATCAGTCCGCATTTCATAAAATTGTTCAATTTGTGGCTCATAATAACCCCCATTTCTGAGCGAACAAGTTCGCTTTAGCGACTTGTCGCGAAGAGGCGATGAGAAAGCTGCGTAGCAGTTTCTCATCTGCCATCAAAGCAATTTGTTTTCGCTCAGAAACAAATTGCCGTGTGAAAAATAAGCTATCGAGCTTATTTTTCGCACTAATCTCCATTCCGGAGCAGGTTATTTTCACTCCGAACATAGTATATCCAAAAAAAGTCCAATTATTTTTTGCCCTAAAAGTATATGGCTGGTTCGAGCTAGTCATATGTTTTTTTGGAAAAGGGAATGAGCAGAAAAAACTTGACACATTAAAAAAAGTGGCGTATAGTTTCATATACGAGCAAAGGCGTTCTGCAAGAGCAGGGCGTCTTTTCATATTTCACTATTCCTTGGCAAAAATATTGCAGGAAGAAGAAAAATCTGGTATACTTATTTTGGCTATCTATATTTTTTGACAATCATTAGGGAGGAAATGAATTATGGCTGATATTCGACCATTCCGGTGTCTGCGTCCGAGAGCGGATGTGGCGGCGAAGGTAGCGGCGCTGCCGTATGACGTATATAACCGCCAGGAGGCGAAGGAGGAGGTTCAGAGAGAGCCGATGTCCTTCTTGAAAATCGACCGGGCGGAGACGAGCTTTGACGATTCGGTGGATACCTACGCGCCGGAGGTCTATCAGAGGGCAAAGGAGCTGCTCCAGAGGGATATTGAGGACGGAATTTACGAGAGAGATCCGGACACGGCTTACTATGTGTACGAGCTGGTGATGGATGGGCGCGCCCAGACTGGGATTGTGGCCTGCGTCTCGGTGGAGGACTATGTGAACCAGGTGATCAAGAAGCACGAGAACACCCGTGAGGACAAGGAGATTGACCGCATTACCCATGTGGATACCTGCGGCGCCCAGACCGGTCCGATTTTCCTCGCCTATCCCGCGCATCCGGTGATTGACGGCATCGTGGGAAGAATCCGGGAGGAAAAGCCCTTATATGACTTTACCGCCGTGGACGGAATCGCCCACCGGGTGTGGAAAATTGATAAATCTACAGATGTAGAAAGCATACAGAAGGCCTTTGCGGGCATCGGGCATATCTATATCGCGGACGGACACCACAGAGCGGCGTCGGCCGTGAAGGTGGGGCTGAAAAGAAAGGCGGAGAATCCGGACCACACAGGCGCGGAGGAGTACAACTTCTTCCTGTCGGTGCTCTTTCCCCACGACCAGTTGAAAATTTTTGACTACAACCGCACGGTGAAGGATTTAAACGGCCTCACCTCGGAGGAGTTTCTGGACAGGGTGCGGGAAATCTTTGACGTGAAAGAGAGCAAAGAGCCGGTGAAACCGGCGAAAAAGGGCGAATTTGGCATGTACCTCGACGGACAGTGGTACGCGCTTCAGGCCGGACCGGAGCTGTACGAGGGAAAGGACAGCGTGGGCAGCCTGGATGTGTCGGTGCTGCAGGACAATTTGCTGGGACCAGTGCTCGGCATAGAGGATCCCCGGACGGATTCGCGCATTGATTTTATCGGGGGAATCCGCGGGCTGAAAGAGCTGGAGAGACGGGCGGACGGCGACATGAAGGTGTCCTTTTCCATGTATCCCACCTCCATTGAGGAGCTGTTCGAGGTGGCGGACGCCGATCTTCTGATGCCGCCCAAGTCCACCTGGTTTGAGCCGAAGCTGCGCAGCGGATTATTTATACATGAGATATAAAAGATACCAGTGTCAAACGATTGCGCGTTTTTTGTCCGAGTGGGAAAGAATGACAGGAAATTTGCCGCTGACGATTCGGGCGACATGGCAGAGTTTTTTGTCCGCGTGAAAAGGCATGACAGAAATCGTGGTATCATTACAAAATAGAAGATGAAAGGAAGCGGGAAAATGGCATTAAAACTGGAAGATTTTATGCAGTGGCCGGAGATTGAGGCCTTAGAGTACGGAGAGTGCACTGATCCGTCGGCGGTTCTGGGGCCGCGCATGGCGGACAAGTCGCACGTGTTAGTTACGGCTTTTGAGAAGGAAGCGGATTCCGTGAAGGTTCAGGTGACGGACACAAAGAAAGAATACAAGATGCAGAAGATGGACGATAACGGCTATTACGCCGTGCTGATTCCGGCTAAGAAAATCCCGTCCTATCGTCTGATTGTAAAAAAGGGAAAGAAAGAGAAGGAGGTTGTGGACGCCTATGGCATAGAGCCGCAGATTGACGGCTTGGACATGAGCCAGTTCAACAACGGAGTTCACGACACCATCTATGAAAAGCTCGGAGCCCACATCATGACCATTGACGGCGTGGAGGGAACCTATTTTGCCGTGTGGGCGCCCTGCGCCAGAGCGGTCAGCGTGGTGGGCGATTTCAACGGCTGGGACGGACAGGCCCATCTCATGAGGAAATTGGAGGACGCCGGAATCTACGAGCTGTTTATTCCCGGCGTGAAAAAGGGCGACCTGTACAAATATGAGATTCTCGGGAGCACGGGACAGAGGGTCATGAAGGCGGATCCCTTCGCCAACTATGCGGAGATGCGCCCGGACACGGCGAGCATTGTCTGGGACCTGACGGATTACAAGTGGCAGGATAAAGACTGGATGACGGCCAGGAAGAAATGGAATCCGAAGAAGGAGCCCATGCTCATTTACGAGGTGCATCTCGGGAGCTTCAAGAAGCCTGAGGGCGGCGAGGAAGAACCAAAGAAATTATTTTATAATTATAGAGAAATTGCCCCGATGCTCTGCGATTACTGCAAAAAGATGGGGTACACGCATGTGGAGCTGATGCCGGTGATGGAGCACCCCTTCGACGGCTCCTGGGGATATCAGGTGACCGGGTACTACGCGCCCACCTCACGGTACGGCACGCCCACGGACTTTATGTATTTTATGGATTACATGCACCGGAACGGAATCGGCGTGATTCTGGACTGGGTGCCGGCTCATTTTCCGAAGGACGAGCACGGGCTGGCGCGCTTTGACGGCACGTGCCTGTTTGAGCACCTCGATCCAAGACAGGGCGAACACCCCCACTGGGGCACGCTGATCTACAATTACGGACGGCCGCAGGTGTCGAATTTCCTCATTGCCAACGCGCTGTTCTGGCTGGAGAAGTTCCACGCCGACGGGCTGCGCATGGACGCCGTGGCCTCGATGCTGTATCTGGATTACGGCAAGAACGACGGGGAGTGGATCGCCAATATGTACGGCGGAAAGGAGAATCTGGAGGCCATTGAATTTTTACAGAAATTAAATAACAAGATTCACGCCCGAAAGGACGGCAGCATCTCCATCGCGGAGGAGTCCACCGCGTGGCCGAAGGTGACGGGGAGCGTGTCGGATGACGGGCTCGGCTTTGACTTGAAGTGGAACATGGGCTGGATGAACGATTATCTGGAGTACATACGGACGGATCCGCTGTTCCGCAAGGGGCGGCACGGTATGCTGACGTTCAGCATGGTGTACCAGTATTCCGAGGAATTTGTGCTCGTGTTCAGCCACGATGAGGTAGTACATATGAAGGGTTCCATGTACACCAAGATGCCGGGGGAGCGAGACGCCAAATTCGCCGGACTGCGGCTGTCCTACGGCTACATGGCGGCGCATCCGGGCAAGAAGCTCCTGTTTATGGGACAGGAGTTCGGACAGGAGCGGGAGTGGAGCGAGGAGCGGGAACTCGACTGGAACCTGCTTAAGAGCGTGGACGGGGAGACATCGGACCACGAAAAGCTCCGCCAGTATGTGAGCCTGTTAAATTCCTTTTATCTGGCTCATCCGGCGATGTACGCGGACGACTCCAAAATTTCCGGCTTTGAGTGGATCAGCACGCTGGACGCGGATAACAGCGTGATTGCCTTTGTCCGCAAGTGCAAGGAGGAGACGCTTCTCGTGCTGTGCAATTTTACGCCGGTGGCTCACGAAAAATTCCGCGTGGGCGTTCCCTTTGCTGGAAAATATAAAGAAATTTTCAACAGCGACGCCGAGGAGTGCGGCGGAAGCGGCTTTGTCAATCCGAGGGCGAAGCAGTCCAAGCGGGTGAAGTGGGACGGACGGCCCAATTCCATCGAGGTGAAACTGGCGCCGCTGTCCGTGCAGATTTTTAATTGCACGAAAACGCCGCAGTCATCAGGAAAGCGGAAGAATGAGAGGAAGAAATGATTGATTATGTGCGCGAACTGATTCCCAAGGGGCTGGATCTGATCCTCTCCATCGTATTTGCCCTTTTGGTGCTGGTGGTGGGACTTCGGATTATCAACAAGCTCTTGAAGGGACTTCGAAATTTGCTGACGAAAAAGGAGCTTGAACCGGGGCTGATTTCCTTTTTGATCTCAGCGGGGCGGATTCTGCCCTATGTGGTGCTGATTTTTGCCGTGGCGCAGATTCTGGGCCTTGCCACCAGCTCTATCGTGGCGGTGGTGGGTTCGGCGGGACTGGCCATCGGGTTGGCGCTCCAGGGGAGCTTGGCGAATTTTGCAGGAGGAGTTCTTTTGCTCCTGATGAAACCCTTTGTAGTGGGCGATTATATTATTGTGGGCGATGTGGAGGGAACGGTCAAAAAGATTGACGTGGTCTACACGACGCTCGGAACCAATGACAACCGCGCCGTGATTCTGCCGAACGGCAAGCTGGCGGACTCCAATATCATCAACGCTACCAGGGAGGACAGGCGCCGCGTGGACATCTATGTGGATATCGAGTACAACGAGGATGTAAAGCGGGTGCGGCGAATTTTGAAGGAAATTGTGGACAGGCAGGATACAAGGCTGGAGGAGATGGATACGGATATTGTCGTGTACGAGCTGGGAGAGAGCTCCATCAAGATGGGGGTTCGATTCTGGGTGCGGCCGGACGACTACTGGTCCACGCGGTTTCAGGTACTGGAGCAGATCAAGGAGGACTTTGACAGGAACCATATTGTGATTCCGTTCCGGCAGATGGATGTGCATGTGAGGGAATCATAAAAAAAGGAGGATGTGACATGGATTCATTAAAGCTGGTGGATCTGGTCGATGTGAGCGTCCTGCAGCAGATTCAGGATGGATTTAGCAAATTTACAGGAATGGCGTCTATCACTACCGACGAGCACGGCGTGCCGATCACGAAGGGAAGCGGATTTTGCCATTTTTGTATGGATATGACCCGCAAGTCGGCCGTGGGGTATAAAAGGTGTAAAAAGTGCGACAGAGGGGGAGCGCTCGAGACGCTCCGGACGGGACGCGTTTCCACCTACCGCTGCCACGCGGGGTTAGTGGATTTTGCCGCGCCGATTATGGTAGAAGGACATTGCGTAGGAGGATTCATTGGCGGCCAGGTGCGGCCCGGGGATGTGGATGAGGCGCATCTGCGCCAGGTGGCGGAGGAGCTGTCCCTTGATCCGGAGGAATATATCCGGGCGGCAAAAGAGACGCGTGTGATGAGCATGGAGCAGATCGAGAGCACGGCGGAGTTTCTGTCAGAGATCGCCAAGGTGCTCTCGGAGATGGCCTACCAGAATTATCAGGACCTGCAGCACAGCAAGGTCATGGAGGCGTCCGCCAAGCTGCAGACGGCCTATATCATGGACCGGATGAACACCATGCTGAAAACGATGGAGAACTGGGGAAGCATCCTGGACCGGTCGGACAGCATGGACGATATGGACAAAATGAAAAAAACGCTGCGGCTGCTCAAGAGCAACAGCCAGGAGGTCATTTCCCATATTCACGAGGCAATTGAGTACATCAATATGTCCTCCGGCAATGTCAATCTGGCGGAGGAGCCCTATCATGTGGAGGATCTGGCCGGGCAACTGCGGGAATATATACAGAAGAATGTAAAAAATGAGCGGCTGGCGCTGCGGGTCATCGTGTACGATTCCGTGCCGCCGGAGCTGATGGGCGACGTGGGGCGGATCAACAAGCTCTTGTCCCGACTGATTCAGAATGTGGCCCTGTATGTGCCGGAGGGAGATATTACGCTGGATTTTTCCTGTAAGAAGGTTTCCTACGCCGTCTGGCTGGTCATTCAGCTCCGGTCGAAAAAACAGGTGATATCGTCGGAGGTATTGGACCGCATCCGGCAGCTCTTGATGGTGGATGAAAAGGAGCTGGAGGAGTCGGGACAGGGAAACGTGATCAGCATAGCCGTGCTGGGACTGGTGATTCGCCAGATGTCCGGCACCATCGAGGCCGAGAGCACGCCGGAGAAGGGGACGCGCTTTACCATATGCCTCCCTCAGTTGGAAGTAGACGGCCAGGAGCCCGCCAAGCCGTTTCCGCATAAAGGGACAAAGCCCAGGCAGGTGGAGACGGAGGACGTATATATTGAAAATCAGTTCGGGAGCGCGCTGGAAAAGGAAGAATTTATGGTGTACTATCAGCCCAAGGTCAATCTGAGGGATTACCACATGGTGGGGGCGGAGGCGCTGTGCCGCTGGAAACACCAGGGAGAGCTGATCGCGCCGTTTAAGTTCATTCCGGTCTTAGAGCGGAGCAAGGCCATCTGCGAGCTGGATTTTTACATGCTGGATCATGTGTGCCGTGACATACGGAAATGGCTGGATGAGGGAAAGAAGGCCGTGCGGGTATCGGTCAATCTCTCCCGGCGTCATATGGGGGATCCGGATCTGTCGGATCACATTCTGAGGATTATAGACCGGTATGAGGTGCCCCACAATTATATTGAAATTGAGCTGACGGAGACGACAACGGATGTGGGATTTTCAGAGCTGAGGAAGATTGTCTCCACGATGCAGGCCCAGGGAATCCGGACGTCGGTGGATGATTTTGGAGTGGGATACTCCTCGCTGAATCTGATCCGGGAGCTGCCCTGGGACGTGCTGAAGATTGACAAGAGCTTTTTGCCATGCGCCGTTGATGAAAATGACCAGAAATATATTATGTTCAAGCATATCATCGCCATGGCCCAGAACATCGGGCTGGAGTGCATCGTGGAGGGTGTGGAGACGATTCAGCAGGTTCGGATCCTCAAGGAGAATAACTGCTATCTCGCGCAGGGATTTTATTTCGATAAGCCGCTCCAAAAGGAAGAATTTGAGAGCAGGCTGACGGGCTGATCGCGAGTGTTGTTGAGCACAGAAATGTGCATGGTGTGAGCAAATGTACTCTATCGAGTACAATGTGCGTGGTGTGAGCAAATGTACTCTATCGAGTACAATGTGCGTGGTACATGCATATATAAAAAAGGGCTGACATTTCAGGTGTCAGCCCTTTTAAGTTGCCCTTTTGAAATTGCGGAAATGACCGCGGAAAATTATTTCAGGGAGTAGGAAAGCATTGCCTCGTCGTTGCCGATTTTCAGCGTCAGCTTTTTCAAAGACTTAGCGTCTTTTTTGGAAACAGAAAACGCGAGAAGGCCGTTTGTTTTCTTTTTCGGTTTAAGGCTCTTGTTGATCATGTCCGAGTCATAGGCGAGAAGCTGTGTCGACTGGTACTCGGTTCCGCTCTCGGTGCATACGGTGGCGGTGACCATCTGTCCCTTGATGCCCACCATGGGGAACAGGGTAGCATCCTCGCTGCCGGTGTTTGTGGCTGTGATGTTTGCCACGACAAAGGTGTCGCCCTTGTTTGGCTTGAATACGCGGAATTTGTCGTTGATCTTATTTTTTACCGCTGCCTTTTTCACGGTGATGTTCCAGTCGCCGACGGTTCCCTTGTCTCCCAGAGACAGCTCTGTCTCCGCGGAATCAGACGGTTCCTCGGCGTCGGCAGTTCCCGTGGAATCCGATGTCGTATCGGTCGCGGAATCTGTGTCCGCCCCGGCCGGATCGGCGGGAGCTTCCGTGGTCAGTGACTGGCCCGCCTGCTCGGCTGCCTGTTTGACCGCGTCGGCCAGCTCATCGTTCGACGCGCATCCGCACATTAGAAGTGATGTGCAAAGTGTCAGTACAAACAATTTCTTTTTCATAATCTCCTCCGTTTTCTCGGACGTTTGGTCCGATTTTTTCTATATTATTGTGTTTAACTGCATGTAATAAGATATAACAAAAGAATGAAAAAATCAAGTACCAATTATAAATTTCAGACAGGTGCTTAACCTTATCAATGTGTTCATTCCCTTAATTTCCACTCAATTTTAAGGGAAAAGTCAATTTTTACGAGAAAATGCCCTTAATATTGTTCCATATTTAAGGGAAAATTTTCCTTCTAAGGGAAAATATTCCCTCGGTCAGACAAACAAAATAAATCTTTTCAATATTTATCTTCTCGTGTTATACTGATGGCAAAAGATCGTGAGGGGCCAAAAGAACCCAAATGACGCCGCCTTTTACGGGCGGGGAATACACAATAAGGAGAGAAAAGCATTGGAAGAATTTGATTTTAGCATGGCCGGCCGGATGCATCTGGCGCAGTCCATGACGGACGGCTCGGCGGATGAGAGGTACTTTTTGTGGGTGCCGGACTGGACGGAGGACGCCGGGGAAAAGGATTATCTGGTTCTCTTAAATACGGGCACAAGGCTTGATATGAAATTTGAGATCGTCTACCGGTTCAAGGCGGAGTTTGCCAGCAAGGGGTGCTGCTTTGCGATATCCAGGGACGGAAGGACGGCTCTGGCGGGCTACGCTGCCAAAAAAGGCGTGTTCTGCTATGACTGCGAGAGCGGGAAGGCGCTGTGGAACAATCCGAAAATCAAGCGGATTGCCGAGGTCCGGTTTAATAACTTTGATGAGAATATTATAGAGGTGCGGAATAATAAGCTGGAGATTACATATCTGGACAGGCAGACCGGCCAGGTGTTAGAGCCTGAACGGGCCAAAGCTGTCCGGCAGGTGATCACCCTGATGCAGGCGTCTAAAAATGGAAAATTCTTGATGACGGCAGATACATTTCCCCTGAAAAGTCAGGCTGGTTATACTGTCTACGACACGGAAACGGGGGAGGTCAAGGGGCGTTTCGTGGCGCAGTGCCAGCGGAATCCGAGGCCGTTCGATGTCACGGATGATGGCGGGCTTGCCGTCTGTTCTGCCTACCAGAAGCAGGGCGTTTCCCTGATTCGCGTGTCTACCGGCGAGGTGCTGTGGTCGAAAATGAACTACAAAAAGGTCTGCGGCGCCTCGTTTGACGCGGACGACAGGCGGGTGATGGTCAGATGTGATAACGACGGGATTTATTTTCTGGATATAAGCAGCGGAGAGACCGTGGAACGGATAACTGGCGAGGAACTTTTTCCCAATCCCTACGGCGCGGATGTTCTGCATCTGGGCAGAAAGCTTGCCAGAATCGGCGGGCATGAGATTTCATCTCCCGGCTTTTCGTGGAAAAAGGCAGTGGGCACGAGGGACGGCGTGCTGATGCTGCTGCCGGGCAATAGAAAATCGGCGTTTTATGACTATGGCGGAAATCTGCTGTGGGAGAGCGGCGAGCTGGGAGGCGAGGCGGCGTATCTGGAGGATGAGGACCTTATATGCGCGTTCTGGGTGGAGTATCACAAAGAAAATGTGACGGATGAAACCGTATTTGAGGGAAAGATTCTGCTCGCCTCCCCCAGGGACGGGCAGATTGTAGCCCAGACCGAACTATCGGATGATGCCTGCGCGTTTATCCATCACAATAAAACTATCGTGTGTTCTACGGGCAAACTGTTTGATGTTTCCGGCGGTTCAATCCGGGAAATCGAGGAGCCTTTCACATTTGCTATAAAATAATGGTATTCTTAATGGTATTAATAAAATGTCGAAACTTGACGGAAATGGAAAGATGGAGTATAGTTATTATTGATGTGCATTTGCAGATAAAATGATATGAGAAATGAGGCTTATAATAATGAAGAAGTGTATTATGGCGCTGACAGCCATAGCCTGCTTTTTGGCAGGATTCAGCAGCGAGGCCCTGGCTGGAGAGGCCTCTGTGGGAGAGGCGCAGATATTCGGACTGGATTCATCGACGGGATCCGCAGTTACCCAGACGCCGGAGCCATCGGAGCCGACGCCGACAGAGCCTTCTGTGAACGATCCTTCCGATGAGGAAGATTTTCCCGCAGATGAAGATTCAGAAGAAAATCTCCGTCGATTAAAGAAAGTGACAGGGGTGAAGCTGATCCGCTTTTCCACCCATGAGGTGAAGGTGACGTGGAACAAGCATAAGAAGGCGAAGTATTACCGCGTATATTACACAAAAGGGAAAAAATACCAGCTGGCGGGGAAGACGAAGAGCTGCCAGATGCTGGTTAAGAAATTGAAAAATAAAAAGACCTACCGCTTTTATGTGCAGGCGTGCCGGTCTAAAAAGAAATCGGATTCGGACAGCGCGCCGTCCTCCAAGATTTCTATGACTATGAAGAAATATAAGCGCAAGATCGTGTTTGCCGGGGATTCCATCTGCGAGGGCATCGGCTACGGACAGGCGTTTCCCGAGATGCACTCGAGCGCTAAGAAGATGACAGTGGCCTACCGGGGGCTGAACACAGTCACTTTCCATACAAAGCGCATTTTTGGCGGAAAGACGGGACTGCAGAAGTTGATTGCGGAGAATCCTTACAGAGCCTACATGATGCTGGGGATGAACGAGATTCACTACCGCCCTGCGGATCAGATGATCGCGGAGTACCGGGACATGATCAAGAGCATACAGCAGGCCTGCCCGGAGACGGATATCGTCCTCTGCGCGGTGTCGCCCGTGACCAGAGCGGAGAGGGCAAGGCATCCCGGCATGAAGCAGATTCCCATTTTTAATAAGAAGTTAAAGAAGCTGGCGAAGAAAATGGGTCTTACCTATTATGACTACACGGATTTTCTGAAAAATTCCGAGGGATTTCTCCGGGAGGATTACGCGGAGCGGGACGGCTATCACTGGAAGATTCCTGTTTATACGGACTTCGGGAAAATAGTTGGAAAATTTGACAAAAAACTGGACCGATAAGGAGAGTAAGGACATATGAAATACAGGATAAGGGAAATAGGGGCGTTCGCGCTTTTGCTCGCTCTCATGGCAAGCATGGTTCCGGGGACGGGCGTTCGCTCCGGGTTCCGCGCGGAAGCAAAGACGGCGAAAAAGAGCGCGGACTGCAAGACGCTCTGCGGGGCGGCGCTGAAGGCGGCGGGAGGAAGCGGCAAATTGAAATATACGTCCGAGAGCGCTATGGATTTTGGGGCGCTGACGCCATCGGCGAGAGGAAAGGTGAAAAGCATCCAGTACATCTGCGACGACAAGGAAGCCTACAGCCTGTGCGTGATGGAGGCGAAAAATGCTTCGGGCGCAAAGAGCCTGTTAAAGACGATTCAGAAATATAAGAAAAGCAACTGCAGCAGCAATTATTTGAGCGACTACTCGGATTCGGAGAGAAAGGTCTTTCAGAATGCCGTGTGCGGAAAGAAGAAAAATTTTGTCTGGTATATTGCTCTCTCTCCCAAAAAGAAGGACAACAATAAGGGACAGAGCGCGATTAAGAAAAAACTGTAAGGAGTCCGACTCATGGTATTCAGCAGCCTGCTGTTTTTATTCCGGTTCCTACCGGCAGTGATTATTGCCTATTACGTCCTGCCGAGGCGGTGCCGCAATCTGGTATTGTTTCTTGCCAGCCTTGTGTTCTACGCCTGGGGCGAGCCGGTCTATGTGGTACTGATTTTATTTTCAACATTGGTAGATTATTGCGCCGGGCGAGCCGTGGCGCACTTTAAAAAAGGGGCGGTGGCAGCCGTCCTCTTTTCTGTTGTAATCAATCTTTTTCTGCTGGGATTTTTCAAATACGGAAATTTTTTCCTGCAGATTTTCCACCGGCTGACGGGAATCGCGGTGCCGGAGCTCGATCTGGCGCTCCCCATCGGCATTTCCTTTTATACGTTTCAGACGATGTCCTATACGCTGGACGTCTATCGCGGCGACGCCGAGGTGCAGAAAAATTTTATCACATTCGGTGCCTATGTTTCCCTGTTTCCCCAGCTGATCGCGGGGCCGATCATCCGCTTTAAGGATGTGGCGGCGCAGCTCGTGGAGAGAAAGGAGAGCGTCGCCTGCTTTTGCCGGGGATTTGTGCGGTTTGCGGTGGGCCTTGGGAAAAAGGTGCTGATTGCCAATCAGGCGGGGGCGCTCTGGGACGAGGTGTCCTGCATGGGCGCGGGGGAATTGACGACGGCGACGGCATGGCTGGGGATTCTGTCGTTTACCCTTCAGATCTATTTTGACTTTTCCGGTTACTCGGACATGGCCATCGGGCTGGGAGCGATGTTCGGATTTTCCTTCCCGGAGAACTTCCGACACCCCTATGAATCGAGGAGCATTACGGAGTTCTGGAGAAGGTGGCACATCTCGTTGGGAACCTGGTTCCGGGAATACGTCTACATTCCGCTGGGCGGCAACCGCCGGGGACTGGGGCGGCAGATGCTCAACCTCGCCATTGTCTGGCTGCTCACGGGTTTGTGGCACGGGGCGCACCTGAATTTTGTGCTGTGGGGCGTCTACTACGGCGTTCTGGTCGTCATAGAAAAGCTGCTCTGGAAACCGGTGTTTGAAAAAATGCCACGGATTCTGGCGCATCTGTACACGATGGCGCTTGTCATGATCGGGTGGGCGCTGTTCTCGTGGCAGGATATGTCGGATTCGGTCGGCTACATGAAAGCGATGTTTTTCCGGGCGGGAGCGGGCCTTGCAAACGGGCAGACGCTGTTTCTTCTGGCGTCGAATGGTATTCTGCTCTTAATTGCGGCGGCGGGCTCTCTGTCGTGGCCGGGGCGGCTCGCGGGGCGTCTCTTTCCGGAGGACACGGTGCGCCGGGACGTGGCGGGAATGCTGCTTGTGACGGCGCTGTTTGCGGCCAGCGTGGCGATGCTTGTAGACTCGTCCTATAATCCGTTTTTATATTTTCGGTTTTAGAAAATATGTAAAGGCGGAGAGAAATTAGCGAGAAAATAAATTAGCGTGAAAATAAGCTCGATAGAGAGGGATTATTGAGAGGAGGGATAGCGTGAAAAAGACGACATGGGCGTTGTTTTTCGTGTGCCTCTTGATTTTGTTCGGCGGAACAATCGCCTCCCTGGCGACGCCGGAGAGGGAATACTCCGTCCGGGAGAACCGGGAGCTGGCCGGAAAGCCGAAATTTACGGAGAAAAAATTTTTTAAGGGAAAATTTCAGAAAAAATATGAGACATATCTGAGCGACCAGTTTTTTCTGCGGGACCGCTGGGTGAATCTCTCAGGAGCTATACAGGCGGCGGAGGGGAAAAAGGAAATCAACGGCGTGTATCTCGGACGGGACGGGTATTTAGTGGAAAAGTCTCTGATGGATGATACTCTGACCGGGGATTCCCTGACGGAAAATTCTGCGATGGAAAAATCTCCGGCGGATGGCGATGAGGAAAAATCGGATCAGCGGCAGGTTCAGGAAAACGTGGAGTATCTGTCCTCTTTTTTAAATGACATGACGAAGGAGTACGGAGAGGACCATGTAAGCTGTCTGCTGATCCCCTCCAAGGCGGCCGCGATGCCGGAGAAGCTCCCGGCGTTCGCGGAGGTTTCGGATTACAGCGGGCTGACTGACGCGCTGGGGAAAAAACTTCAGAATCCTGAGATTCTCATGGATCTGCGGGATGTGATGAACGCCCATCAGGGGGAATATATCTACTATCGGACGGATCATCACTGGACCACGCTGGGAGCTTACTACGCGTATCAGGCGTGGGCGGAGCGGACCGGGCAGGCCGAGGCGCGCCCGCTCGATTCCTACGAGAGAGAGACGGTTTTTGACGATTTTTACGGGACCACATACAACAAGGCGCATGTCCGGGTTCCGGCGGACGATGTGGAGCTGTTCCATTCCCCCGGCGAGGAGGGCGTAACCGTCCGCATGGACGACGGCGAGACGGAGGCGAACTCTCTGTATTTTTACGACGAGGCGAAAAAGGGATTTAACCGCTACAATATATTTTTCTCAAAAAATACGTTTAAAATAGAAATCCGCACAGGCGCTAAGACCGGAAAGAGCCTGCTCGTCCTAAAGGATTCTTTTGCCAACTGCTTTGTCCCTTTTTTGACGGAGGATTACGAGCAGATCGTCATGATTGATTACCGGTACGGAAAGACGGCGATGGGAAATATTCTGGAACAGTACGACGCAATCACGGATGTGCTGGTCCTGTTCAATACGGAGAAATTTATGCAGAATACGAAGCTGGCTCCGCTAGCCGATACGGAAAAGAGGGAGTCCTCCCTGCAGGAGTTCGACCCGACGGAATTTCTGAATATGGATTCCTGATGGAACTGCGGGGAATGGAGAACCGGATCCGGGCAGGCAGTGGGGAATGGAAAATCAGATCCGGGCAGGCAGTGGGGAATGGGAAATCGGATCCGGGCAGGCCGTAGAAGAATCCGGGAAAAAGAAAGCGGAAGTAGCCATGCACTTGTGGACAATGAATCTCATAGATTAGAGTAATGTGATTCATCCGAGGTGTGTGATGCAGTCTTTTCCCAAACCTTTGAGTGCAGAGGAAGAAAATGAATACATCGAGAGATGGGGGCAGGGGGACAGGGAGGCAAGGCGGATCCTCATTGAGTGCAATCTGCGCCTGGTGGCCTATCTTGTAAAGAAATACAGCAATTTTGATCACAGCGTGGACGATCTGATATCCATTGGCACGATCGGGCTGATCAAGGCCGTGGACACATACCGGGCGGGGAAGGGCGTGCGGCTTGCCACATATGCCTCCCGCTGCATCGACAACGAGCTGCTCATGACATTTCGCAGCGACAAAAAACAATCCCGCGAGGTTTTTTTGTTTGAGCCTCTGGGGGGAGACGACGGCGAGGG
>CANRJU010000015.1 GCA_947631075.1 uncultured Lachnospiraceae bacterium | reverse complement strand
CCCTCGTCGTCCAGTCCCGGCGTGTCGATGAGCATGACCGGGCCGAGCGGCAGAATCTCCATCGCCTTGTATACCGGATCCGTCGTCGTCCCGCGCATCTCGGAGACAATCGCAAGGTCCTGACCGGTAATGGCGTTGATCAGACTGGATTTGCCGGCGTTGGTCCGGCCGAACAGCGCGATGTGCAGGCGCTCGCCCTTGGGTGTATCATTCATAGACATAAGCAATCCCTCATTATTTAAGAATGGTGATGTTGCCGATCAGCGGAAGTGTCTTAGGCTCTCCTGAGCAGGCATTTACGATGCCGAGGATCATGAATACGAGGCTGACGATGCCGACGGCCACGTTCAAGAGCCAGGTCAGCGGAAGAAGCACAATGGTCATGCCCAGCAGAAGGTTCACAATTCTCACAGCAACGTTCAGCACGATCTCCGCAAGGAACAGAACCAATCCCTGATTGGTGTGGAATTTGGCGTACTGGGAATCCTTCGCTGCGAACAGCGGAATCAAAAACAGGAACCCGATGTAGGCGAGGACGCCGTATACCTTGTTATTGTTTACATCTTCCGTGTTAAAAACTACTTTTTCTTCTGACAATGTTAATTACCCCTTTCTCCTTGTTTTCAATACATCTTTAACACAAATCATTCTATAACACTTTTTCGGATTTTGCAAGGGCGCGGACAAATTTATAGAGAAATTTGATGGGAAACTACTTGTTAGAACCGCTTTTTTATGATATGATTATGTCACTGCTAAACGGATGGGGAGCGACTGGCATATAGAAAGGTGATTCATGTGAACATATTTCTGTCGCTGCGCTCCAGAATGGGGGATTAGTGTGAAAAATAAGCTCGATAGCTTATTTTTCACACGGCAATTTGTTTCTGAGCGAAAACAAATTGCTTTGATGGCAGATGAGAAACTGCTACGCAGCTTTCTCATCGCCTCCTCGCGACAAGTCGCTAGAGCGAACTTGTTCGCTCAGAAATGGGGGATTATTATGGGTTATATGGAAGAAAACTTTTTTTCGGATGACGACCTCTCGGATCTTCTGGGGGAATTAGAGGAGACGGAGAATGAGCTTGAGATGACAGAGGAGGAAAAAGCGGAGATGGAGGCTTCCAACCGCAGATTCCGTGAGATTATTCAAAAGCACAAGATGGATTGATGGCAGTATGGCAATATTTGTATAGACATTTAGACATTCTATATTTCTTTGCGCCGGAAAGTGGCTCATGTGTTTGAGGTTCACGGTTCTGGTTTTTTTTCAGTGCAATGTCTCTGCCGTGGGAAATTTACATTATTTCATCTTCGCCAATGTTTTTCATCAAATCAGACATTTTAAAACACCAATTCGGAAAAGAAAGGATGTTTAGCTCAATATCCGGATTTTCTTTTCCGGATATTGTGTCATGATGTAAATATTTCTCACCATTATCATCTAGCATATATCGCTCTATTTTTCCTCCAGGCACTCTCCAGTCAGCCAACCAATACTCTTGGACGCCGACTTTTGCGTATATTTGCATTTTCTCATTTCTGTCAATATTTTCAGTGCTGTCAGATAGTATTTCACAAATAAATCTTGGCACATCAATATAACAGAGTCTTTTTCTGTGCCTTATGCCGCAAAGAATACTCACATCGGGTTCATATTTGACATTATCTGCATCTTCCCATTCATATTTGGCTTCCCTTAACACAACACATTTAAAATTTTCTGACCATTTTCTGATGCAATTTTCAAGATTAGACATCATAAACCTGTGTTCAGGGTACATATTAGACATTTCCATTATATTTTCCATAAAATTTAACCTCCTTTGCCTAATCTCAAAAAACGCGTTTCTCTTTTTATTTTACAATGTTATCATACCCGTGTTTGTTTGTCAAATAAAGAGCCCTGGGCTGCTGAATTTCACACCGAAAACAGGGCGTTTCACACCATTTCGGGGAAAAGCGGGAGAAGAAGAAAAAGGAAGAAAAATTAAAAGAAAAACGACTGGAGCAGGCAGAAACGGCGGAGCAGCTTTTAGAAAAGATGAAAGCGGCATCTAAAGCGGACGCCTTGGAGAATACGCCTGATTCAACGGAAAAAATTCCTGAAAACGGCAAGGGAACGCGGGTGGATTTCACGATCTGATCTGATTTTATACCCAATTATACCCTTGATAAATAAAAATACAGGGGGTATAATGGACATAATCAGATGCGGGAGGTGCCACCTATGGGACAAGATGAGTTATTGAATCAGGTAGCGGAGCTTGAAACAGGGAGAGAGGCGCAACTAGCTTTTAAGACAACTGTGAGGACAGGAAAATGGCTAAAGTCACAGATTGCCATTACCCGAAAGTATAAGAAAAGAGAATGTATCACGGCGCTTCGCGAGTACATTTTTGGCGCCGCACAGGATAAAGTATTTATCCTTTACGGACTCAGGCGAACCGGAAAGACAACAATGATTCGTCAGATTCTTGCAGAATTACCGGATTCGGAATTTAAAAAGGCGTCATTCATCCAGGTAAAGTCAAGAGATACCCTGGCGGATGTGGACCATGACATTAGATTATTGGAAGAAAATGGGTATAAATATGTATTCATCGACGAAGTGACCTTGTTGGAAGATTTTATTGAGGGGGCGGCTATTTTTTCCGATATTTATGCGAGCAGCGGGATGAAGATTGTTTTATCTGGAACAGATACTCTCGGATTTGCGTTTTCGAAAGAGGAGCAGCTCTATGATCGGTGTATTTTGTTGCATACGACTTTTATCCCATATCGTGAATTTGAGACAGTACTGGGCATAAAGGGAATTGATGAGTATATTCGTTATGGCGGTACAATGAGCCTTGGAGGAATCAATTATAATACCGACGCGACATTTGCTAATTCGAAAAACGCGGAAGAATATATTGATACCGCAATCGCAAAAAATATCCAGCACTCTCTTAAAATGTATCAATACGGAGGGCATTTTCGGCAGCTTTTGGATTTGTATGAGCGAGGAGAATTAACTAATGTAATCAACCGTGTGGTAGAAAACATCAATCATCGCTTTACGCGAAGCGTTGTTGAGAAAACCTTTAAATCCCATGATCTTTCTGTCACAGCGGCGAACATGCTCAGAGACAAGGAAAATCCGATTAATATTAAGGAACACATGGATTTAGATGCCGTGACTTTTGGGATTATGCAGATGCTTGATATTCTTAATAAGGAGGAACAGAGCGTAGATATTGAGGACGCTCACATGATTCAGATTAAAGAGTATCTGACGCTGCTTGACCTGGTGGCAGAAATCGACTTGGAATATTTGCCTGAAGTGAATCAAAAAGGTAGGGTTACGGTTATCACGCAGCCTGGAATGAGATATGCCCAGGCTGGCGCCATTGTGGAAAATCTGCTCCTTGACGCGAAATTTCAGGAATTGTCGGCTATGGAAAGACAGCGTATATTAAACAGACTGCTGAGTGAAATTCGCGGAAGAATGATGGAAGATATTATTTTACTTGAAACGAAAATGGCTAAGCCGGACAAAAAGGTATTTAAACTTCAATTTGCTGTTGGGGAGTTTGACATGGTTGTCTATGATCAGAAGTCGCTTACCTGCCAGATCTATGAGGTTAAATACAGCAAGGAGCAGGCGCCAGAACAGTACCGTCATATAAAAAACGAAGAAAAATGCAGCATGGTCCGTCATAGGTATGGCGATATAACGGGGCGTTATGTGATTTACAGAGGAGATCGCGCAAACGTGGATGAAGTTCAGTATTTGAATGTAGAGGAATACTTGAAGGAATTGTAGCGAAGTATTTGGAGGAGGAATGAATTATGTCAATGACAGTAAGCAGTATTTACAATTCTTATGTTGAAAACAGCACAAATGCGGCCGGGAAAAAGCAAAGGACAGAAAGCACCCAGAGCGGGCAGGCGGAAAGGGCGGATGCGCCGCAGCTGTCGTCGAGGGCACAGGACTACCTTAACAAGCTGAATCAATCTTATGATAATATGGAGTTTCTTGTTTACAATTCCAGCGAGGACGCGAAGGAGGTTCTGTCCCGCAGCACCAAGGAAGTGTCTGTCATGCTGTCCCGTGAGGAATTGGAGCGCATGGCGACGGATGAAAAATATGCCGCCGATAAAATGAGGGGCGTGCAGGGCGCGCTCCGCATGTCAGAGCAGATTAACCGGGAGTTTGGCTTTGCGTCCGCCTTTGGTAAGACCGGGGAAAATGCGGACACACGGATTACCAAGATTGCCGTTTCCTTCAATGACGACGGTTCCACGAATCTGTTTGCGGAGCTTGAAAAATCCAACCGGCAGCAGCGCGAACGCCTTGAGGAAATAAGGGAAGAAAAGCGGGCGCAGAAAAAGGCGGAGGATAAGCAGGCACAGAAGAAACAGCAGGAAAAACGCCTGGAGGAAAAGGTAGCGGACCGCTACTCGCAGACAAATGTCGATACAAAGCGCACCGTTGTCGAGGCAAATAGCGTAGATGAGCTGATGAAAAAAATGGCGGAGGTGGACTGGAGTGCAGTCCGGGCAGAGGGCCAGGCGGAAAATGGCGGCAGGTTTGATTTCAGTATATAGATAGCAAAAAATTTTCTTCGCTGGAAAATTTTTCTGTTGAATAATATTATTTATGAGGCATGAACCTATATCAATGATAAAACGGATATTAAATTATCAAAACAGTAATCGGCCTGGTCGGAGAATCCTTTATGTACGAGAACCGTTGTCATGCCGCTCTGTTTTCCACCGAGAATATCCGCTGTGAGATTGTCGCCAATCATGTAATATTTTGCGTCGGGGAATTTTTGTTTCGCGAGTTCAAAGATTTCCCGGCGCGGTTTATTGTATCCGACTTTTCCCGAAATAATCATGTCGTCAAAATAGGGCGTCAGTCCCAGCTCCTCAATCACTTCATCCAGATCCGGATAATTATTGGACAAGAGCAGATTGATCGCTCCGCGCGCCCGGACCTCCTGCAAGGTTTCCACGGCGTCATGGTAGAGCGTGTAACGGCTTGTCTGCCGGATGAGGGAATGAACCTTTTTCGACGCGATTTCGGCGATTCTGGGATCAATGCCGCATTTAATGTAGCTCTTGGTAAAATGTTTTTCCATGAACTCCCACCACGCGTCGTCCTTGCAGCAGCAGTCGTCGTCATCGGGAGTGTCCCACGGAAAACCAGATTGCATATGGGCCCGTATTCTGGGGAAAAAGCTGTCCTCAATTTGCGGCATGACTGATTTTAGAGCCTCGAAAACACTTCTCGACCATAGCGATTTCGAGTGCGTAATGGTACCATCAAAATCCCAACAAAAAACTTTCATATGTGTTGTTATCCTTTTTACAAACCAAATGTCCGATATATTTTAATTTGATACTGCTGCATCTCTGTATTTCTTCTCCAATCTATTACACACAGTATTAAAGTCGTCTGTTTTGCCCTCTTTGATCTGTTCCAATCCTGCCATAACAAGCTCTCGAACTTCTTTTTTCTGTTCGACTAAGGCCTCTTGATAATTCTCTTTTAAAGCTACATTCATAAAACCAGCCCTTTCTGCTTTAATAGTCAGCCTCTCTTTGATAGACAGTATAACCTGACAATTTATATAATACTCTAATCTAGTAATTTTTGCAACAAATAAAGTTCTTCCTATCCTGTTTATATTGTGCTATAATTTATCCTGTAAGCGAGCAAAGGCGGCAATTTGGAAATGGGGATTAGTGCGACAAGTCGCTAGAGCGAACTTGTTTGCTCAGAAATGGGGATTTTTATGAAAATAAATTATTATAAGGACCAAGGGGTTTTGCTGACGGAAATGGAGATTGATTTTGTCAATCAGACGGTGAAAATAAAAAATCATACGGACAACATGATTGATCGCGCGTTTGGCGTGAATGAGCATCCTACGATGAAGGATTTTGAAGAATTTTGTGAATACAGGAGCATACCCCAAACGAGATATAATTTTAAAACAGAAATGCGCCTGCGGGGCATTACGGACACTTCTCCTATGGGAATCATGCGGTTTTATCATGGGCGTATAGATGATGATAACTGTTATATTGAAATTGTGGAGGATGATTAGGATGAAGTTCAATATTGCAGGGACAGGGCGGACTGCGATTTTCGCCCATTTATGACAACGGAGATGCTTTTTTTCAGATTTGATATATTTTCCTATGCGCTTTTTGCCGGAAGAATTGTTGAGAAGGGCAACGGCAAAACCATTTTCCGGCTCCTTTGAAAAGCAGAAAAAAGCTCTTTAGAAGAGTTTTCAGTCGGTTGGATAACGGGACATCAATATAATGCACATTATTGTCGAAAATAAATCAAATTGCACAAATACGTACAAAAATATTTACAAAGCATAATTTATGTGTTATAATAGCGTTTAGTTGGAGGTGTGCGTATGGCTGTGAGAAATTATTGTATGATTATTGGAGATATTATAGACTCAAAAAAAATTCTAGATGACGATCGGTATAAAATTCAAGAAAACTTAAAGAGAGCTCTTGAGAAAATAAATTTTGATTATGACACATCTGTGTGTTCCCAATTTTGTATTACATTAGGCGATGAGTTGCAAGGCGGACTGATCAATACTAGACATTTGTTTAAAATCATAAATAGAATAAAAAAGAGCATACTGCCATATAAAATAAGATTTGGAATAGGTATTGGAGAGTTAAGTACAGCTATTAATTTCAATCTATCCTTGGAAACGGATGGGCCAGCTTATCATGAAGCGCGCAAGGGAATTGATGAATTAAAAAAAGAAAAAACATATGAGTATGGATATAGAATTTACTCGGCAAACAATAGTGATTGCATATTGAATTCATTGCTAAAAGTTATAGATAATATTAGTTCTTCCTGGACTAAAAGTCAAAAAAAATATATGGATATAGTAATGGATTCCGACAGTGATTTAAAGAAAATAGCTAATTATCTCAATATTGCAACTTCTACTCTTTCCAGGACTTTATCTAGGGCAAATTATAAACTTATAAAAGAGGTTTTTGAAAATATAGAAACATATTTGTTTGAAGAGTATGATTTGTCAAAAAAACAAATGCCATATATAGCACTATATAATGAAGCGTGTAAATACTATGATGCCAATCAATTCGCTGAAGCTATTACGGCTTTAAAAAGTATATCTTTTTATAACAATATTGATAAATTGAATCAGCTTTTATTACTATCAATGTGTTACACTGAGATTGGCGAAAGGCATAAGGCGATTAAATGCGCAACAGAGGGCTTGGAATATACGACGATGGGATTTATTTATAGGAGAGTTAAATTATATAACATGATAGGGATAAATTATACAGATTTAGAAGAGACTGATCATGCTGAAGAAGCCTTTAATAAAGCTAGAGAAATAATCAGTAACGATCCTAATCCTGCCTCTGCTATTTGGTATAACTACACTATTGGGAACATCGCTAGATTATATAAATCACAGAGAAAATATGAACAAGCAAAAAAAATATATTTGGAAATATTAAATACGCTTGAAAAAATTTTTCCCAGTGATAAATTAACATACATGCAGGTTTTGTCAAATTTAGGCAATATTTATATAGAGGAACATAAATACAAAAAAGCATATGAAATACTACAAGAGGCGCTTACATTGGCAGAAATTTATTTGGCAAAAGATAATAAAACATTTGCAACAATAAAACTGTATATTGGGGAAGCAATAGTGGGGTTATGCACGGATAGTCAAGCAGAAGATTTGGACATTCAAGAGAAGGCATTTATAATGCTTAATGATGCGTTAAAAGTCTTTGCCATGATAAAATACGAGCAGGCTATCATAGAGTGTTATAAAACTCTTATAAATCTTTGTACAATTACTGGAGATAAAATAAATTTACGATATTATAAAGAATTACTAGCTAAAAAAGAGGAGGAATAAATATGTTAAAAGTATATTTGCTTTTATTATTTTTGGGACATATTATTGGTGATTTTTATTTACAGACCTGCACAATGGCTGAAAAGAAAATGAAATCAATAAAATACTTCATTATTCATTGTTTTCTTTATGCCCTGTCTATGATTGTAGTTCTTTTGCCGATTTGGAGCATGACATTACTTTCAATCGTGATTGCATTATCAATTAGTCATTTATTGATTGACTCTATAAAGGTGTTCTTAACTAGCAGGCGGTCGCCGCAAACAAATAGCACAAAATATAATAAAGAAACCTTATTGTTTTTTCTTGATCAGCTGTTGCACAGCATAATGATATTTGCATCAGCAATTTATATGATTAAAAGCCTGCCTATTAGTAACTTTCATGCTATATTTGTAGATTTTTTTAACCTGTTTTCTCTTGATCATAAATATGTTATTGGTATTGTGTTGCTGTTTTTAATTAATGCTAAACCTTTTAATATAGTTATAAAAAAGTTTCTAAAGAAGGACATGGGTACTATCACAGCAGCTGATTCGGTTAAGGGAAGCGGCGCTGCTATTGGAACATTGGAACGATGGATAATTATAATCTTTTTCTTAATGTCGCAATACTCGTCTATTGGATTAGTTTTAACTGCAAAATCAATTGCTAGATATAATAAGATATCCGAAAATGAAAATTTTGCTGAATATTATCTGTTAGGAACCTTGATAAGTACAATTTTGGCAGTTGTTTCAGCAATACTAATTAAGTAAATTACTGTTTTACAACAAAACAAGGGCGATTCACAACATGTCGGTTAATTTCCGTTAATTATTTTACGATATCCTTTATAGAAAGACTGTTTTTAGGCTTTTGTCATAAAGGTGAAAGTGAAATGGATTTCAAGAGAACAGGAAAACAGGGAGGATTTAGTATGACAATTAACGGAATTAGCAGCGCGAACGCGCAGACGACACAGATGGGAATGAATCCGATGGCGGATTCGTTCAGCAAGAACATTCAGAATCAGATTACCAATGCACAGAAACAGTTGCAGGAGCTTTCTTCCAACAAGGAAATGCCGCTGGAGGAAAAGATGAAAAAGCGGCAGGAAATCCAGCAGCAGATCAACGACCTGAATATGCAGTTGAGGCAGCATCAGGTGGAAACGCGCAAAGAGAAACTTCAGGCCAAGGACTCATCTATGGGTGAAATGTCCGGCGGGGCAAATAAAAAAGCGGACGGCAAAGGCGCAGGATTTTCCCAGGCGGGCATGACGGCGATGATTTCGGCGGACGCGTCTATTAAGCAGGCCCAGACGCAGGGCAAAGTGGCGACCAGCATGAAGGGCAGAGCCAGCATACTGGAATCAGAGATTAAAATGGATGCGTCTTTGGGCGCTAATGTGGATGAAAAGAAGGCGGAGCTTGCAGATGTTACTCAAAAGGCACAGTCAGCGACGGCGTCTCAAATAAGCATATTGGCGGACGCCAGCAAGGCGATGGAAAAAGCGTCTCAGACAGAGAGCGCGAACGAAAAGACAGCAGATAAGAGTGAAAAGGAAGAAAATGATTCCAGCGCAGAGGTACAGGACGAAGATGCAGAAAACGCGCAGGTACAGGACGCGCAACCAGCAGAAGCGGCTGTTTTGGAAGCGCAGGAAACAGTTTATAGCCATGTGGATGTGCTGTTATAAAGGAGGGATTCGTTATGTCGGAGATCAACAGTTTTAGCGATTATGCAAGCAAGTACAACACAAATATTGATTATAACACCTTGTTCGGCGGAGGGGCTCCCAGCATAGACAACAGCGGGATTGGGGGAATCAATGTCGGCGACTATGCGATGATTCAAAATGGAACATATGGAAAATTGATGAAGGCGTATTACGCAAAGCAGGATGCAGATAAACTGTCGCAGTACGGCGATTCGACAAAAACGCTGACGCTGATGCGCTCCAGCGCGGATTCACTGAAAAAATCCGCAGAGGCATTGGGCGACGCCTCGCTTTATGAAAAAAAGAAATTTAAGAAAAAAGACGAGGAAACCGGAGAGGAAATTGAGGTCTGGGATTACGACTGGGATGCCATTTCAAAGACGGTCAAAGCCTTTGTTGACGATTACAATTCCGTGGTAGAGCAGGCTGGAAATATGGACTCAAAAAACGTGCTGCGCAATGCGGTATGGATGACTGGCATAACTGAAAAGTCCGGCGCTCTGCTCTCAAAGGTGGGCATTACTGTCGGCGAAGATAATAAGCTGGAGTTCGACGAGGAGGCGCTGAAGAAAAAGACAGCTTTGGAAAACAGCAGCATCGAGCTTGATAATATCTCCACCTTGAAATCCCTGTTCACCGGGTACGGTTCCTACGCAAGCCGGATTGCGCAAAAGGCATCCGCTATTTCCAGCGCGGCAGCGCAGACCAAGGGCGTGGATAAGACCTATAATAAAAACGGCGCTTATTCCGACACACTCTCAAAGCTTTTAGAGAGCACCGTAGATGAAAAGGTAGGCGATTCAATCAAGGATAAAGATAGCGATAAGAAAAAAGATGAGGCATAAAAAGAAAAGAGGGTGTCCCCAAATATGGCTTTTAAAGAAGCTAATCTGAGGGATGTCCTCTTTTCTAATATCGTTTGTATATGTCGCCCCTATTATCTATATTTTCTATATCAATTAACCTTATAACATCATCAACGGTATATATTATTCGACAATCTCCGACACGCAAGCGGTAAAGATTGTGTCCTTTTAATTTCTTAATATCATTACCCTCTGGAAGTTTGTAAATAGCCTTATAAAGTCGCAATCGTTTATTTTTATCTTGTCTATCTAAAAATTTCTGCGCCTGCTTTTCAAAAATAATTTTATAGGTCAGCATAAGTTAAACCATCTCTTTCAAGAAGTTCGTCCAACGATACGGTTGTCCCATCGTTGTTAGCTTGCGCATCGGCTATCATTTTTAAATCCCATTCATCTGGTTCTACTTCAGCTATATCCGTTTTTTCGATTCCCAATATTAATTTCGCAATATATTCAATTTTGTATTCTGGTAGCCGATCAATTAGCTGTTTTAATTGTTCTTTCTCGCTCATTGTATCCCCTCCCTTTTCATGTTAATCTCCATTTCGGAGCGTTTACGCGACGGTGGCAACGAGAAATTCGTGAATACGATTTTTCGACTGCCAATTGTATTCTACGATATTTCCGCCACTTTTGCAATAATTTTATTGTGTAATTTTTATGGCAAATTTTATCATCCCAAGCCTCATCTCCCCAACTGGAGTTCCCTGCCCTTTCTCTGGTTATATTTCAGGTATTGCCTGACAAATTCGGGATAATTCTGCTTTGCGATCAGCACGGTCCCGCAGCCCATGTCAATCGACGCAGCGTCATATTTTTTGACATATTTAAAATGAATCAGATAGGAGCGGTGCGGCCTGAAAAAATCCGCTCCTGTCTTTTTCTCCAGATCAGACAGCTTTCCATAATATTCCGTCGCGCCGCCGGTCGTGTGGATAATGACCTTGCGGTTAAATACCTCCGCGTAAATAATGTCCTTCAAAAGTATTTTTGTATGTACGCCGCCCGCCTGGATCATAATATATTCTTCATCGGCTTCCCTGTGCCCCGCCCTTTTGAGCAGGATTTCCTGTACCGCTTTTTTCAGCACCTTCTCAAATTTTTCATCTGACAGGGGCTTGACCAGATAATGGAACGCGTCCACATCAAACGCCTGAAAAACATATTCCGGCGCCGCCGTGACAAAAATAATAAGCGTCTCTTTTTTTTGTTCGCGGAAAAGTTTTGCCGTCTCCATCCCGTCCATTTCCGGCATTTGTATATCCAAAAATAAAATATCCGCCTGTGTGCCGCTCTCCAACAGATCCCTGCCGGAAGCGTACAGCTCCGTCGCGGCGAGGGGAAGCATTTTTCGCACTTTTTCCGCCAGTATATCCCGTCCGGCTGGCTCGTCGTCGCAGATTGCCACGCGGACGGTCGTTGTTCCATCTATACAATTTTCCATCGGTTCACATCCTTCATGATTTCTTCCGGCCTTGGTCCGCCCCATAGGACGGCCCTTCTTTTATTATATCGTAAAAAAGCTTTCCAGACGATAGGATATGGTGTGAAAGGGCGCTTTTTGGGTGTGAAATTGTTTTTGAACTTGTCAATTATTCCTGGATATAGTAAGATAATATTTAGTGAAAATAGCGGTGCGTCCGAGCTGTATGGAAAAGCAGCTGCAAACAAATAGTAGAAAAAGGAGAAGAACAAATGAAGCGCAGAATTTTCATGTTATTGGCAGCCCTTTTTGCGTCTGCCCTTATCCTCAATTTTTCAGGAGCAAAGAAGATGTCGGCGGAAGAAAAAACCATTGTTTTGCCCAATGATTATGACGATTATGACGATTACGATGATTGGGATAATTGGGATGATTGGGACGATGATTATGATGAGGACGAGGCAAACTATTATTATATAGGCGACACAGGTCATTTTGAAATTGATTATGATGATACCTGGGGCGAGGAGCTGGTGAGGGTGGAGTATAGCTCCGACAATGAAGGCGTCGTTGAGGTAGACGAACAGGGAAATTATCGGGTAGTCGGCAGCGGTCATGCGGAGGTGACGGTGCATGGCTATACAGCGGACGACGAGCTTGCCTTTGCTTCTTCCTATGATTTTTATGTGTGCGCAGACCTCGCCTCCGCCAGCTTGGAGAAAAATTCTGTTAAGAAATATATTTGCGATCTTAGCTGGGCTGAGAAGAGCTATAGTTTTTCGGTCTCGCTCAAGAACGCGCCTGAAATGGAATATTATACCTTTAATTATGCTTCATCCAATGACAAGATGAGCATATCCTGCGAGTTCGATGCAGATACAAAAAGCATTGAAATAAATGCAAATTCGCTCGGAAGTACAGTGCTTACATTTACCATCAATAAAAAGGTATTTCAGTTGAATTTGAAAATCACACAGGTAAAAATGGGGAAAATGTCCGCTATCCTGACGCCCAAAAAGAAACTTACCCTGAAGGTGAAGGGATATTCCGGAAAAATAAAGTGGGGCTCCACAAAAAAGAAGGTGGCAAGCGTATCTTCTAAGGGCGTTGTAAAGGCGAAAAAGACCGGAAACACTGTAATTTACGCGACGATTGAGGGGGAGCGCGTCGGATGCGCCGTATCCGTGGTGACGCCGGTAATGAAAAAGGTGATTCATGAGGCGAAAAAAATAGCGAAGGGAACTTACAGCCAGGAGCGTAGAATGGAAAAGGGCTATTACGACTGCAGCTCCTTAGTCTGGCGGTCCTATAAAAAGGCGGGGAAATATTTCGGCGACAAAAATTACGCGCCCGTCGCCGCCAATATCGCAAAGTGGTGTTTTGGAAAGAAAAAGCGGATTCCGGGCGGCTTGAACACATCCAATCTGGAGAAGATGAAATTGCGCCCGGGCGATCTGTTTTTTGAAGGCGGCCAGGACAACGGTCGTTATAAGGGGATTTATCATGTGGAAATGTTTGTCGGCTACCAGTGCTGGGGCTTTTACAATAACAAACCATTCTTAGACGCTCTTTGGGCGGCAAGAGGAGCCGGCTATTATTTTAGCGGCATGATGGCGAGGCCGTAGGGAGTGAGAGGCGCGCATTTTCTATCCATTCATGCGATTGGCGTTAACATATTTCACGGATTAACCGATATAGTAAACAGGACGGGAAAGAGTGCAAATATGTTGTGGATTGCGATTTGTGATGACGAAATGAAAGAACGGAGGAGGATTAACCGATGACTTTATCACAGGAAGATGGACGATTGTATTATAAAATATGGTTTCCGCTGCTGGATTTTGTGAATAAGAGGTATAGAATCAACAGTAGGATGAAGAACATGGTGACGGCAAAAGGCATGGATCCGGCAGAGGTGAAAGAAGTAGCGAATAAGCTGTGGTCCGATGTCACAATAATAGACGACTATCTGAAGGAAAACGAGGACTTTCCGGAAGAACATAAGGAAATCATTCGAAGCTGGAAGAGGCGGGTTCAGGGTGAGTTTTTGGCGGAGCGGCATCTAAAAAAAGGAACGATCTTTATCTCTCTGGAAAATGAAGAAGTATATCAGGTAAGCGGCATTATCTCGAGCTGGGAAGAGATGTTTTTTGGGGAGCCAATGCCACTGATGCTTGAGGCAACATTTATGCCATTCAAGGATGTGATTATATCAGATGGACTGGTAATACCCTACAATATTCTGGTTGGAGGTGGCATAAAACGTATGATGAAAGACGTGTATATGGATGCAAAAAAGAACGGCCGGATTCACCGAACGCTCTGAAAGGGCTATTTGAGCGAGAAAAAGATGGCGATGTGAAAATAGAAATCAAGGAAAATGAATTTTGCGTAACGGTGCTGTTACAGGAAAGGAGCGATTTGAATGAATAATATGATTAACCTGAATTACATGACAAGGGCTTACAACATGGTAGCGAAAACATGCGTAGCAAAGCAGGAAACGGATAAGAGCATGGCGGATGTTATACGGGAGAAATTAAACGGCGCGCCGGATACCGCGAGAACATCGGGAACAGCATCTGTCGGGAAGGCGTCGGCGCAGGATATGACAATGGAGGAATACAAGCGGTATATTTATGATAAAATTTCATTGTTGCCGATGGATCCCTCTCATATGCAGGACAATGTATCTATCCATATTTCGGAGGCCGGGTTTGAGGCCATGAAAAACGATCCGGAATATGAAAAGTGGGTTTTGGATGGACTGAGGAAGAATTTTATGGCGTATAATCCGTGGGCGTCTATTTGCGGGGGACAATATGTGGTTCATTATATTGGCGCCTCGCCGGAGGAGTATCGCGGGGAGAGCTGGTACGCAGGCTACCAGAATGGCAGGGGGAAGAGCCTGTTCGACAGTAAATCGGAGGATAGCTTTTGGGAGCGGAGAAGGAAACGGCACGAGTTTTATCAGGAGCAGTATGAAAAATCTCTTGAGAAGAAAGCCCTGATAGAAAAATGGCAGCAGGAGCAGCTTTGGGCGGGGAACAGCGGTTTTAATAGTGTAGTGGCAGAGTTGTTTGTTGCGAACCAGACAATGACTGTATAATGGCTTTCAAATCTTATAAACAGAAAAGAAACGATTGGAACCTTTAGAAAACATAAAACAATAAATATTGGGGGGATGTGCAAATGGATATTAACAAAATTTTCAATGAGTCAATCGTGTATAATCAACAACAAAAAAATGTAAAAAAAACACTTGATTTAACAAAGAGTAATGAACCGGAAGAATCCACATCAAAAATACAATATTTTAGAGACTTATGCAAAAAGTACACAAATGTTGCTTTTGTTGTAATCAGTGATAGCGAGGGCACAGTATGTGATTCTTTTGCGTCACAAGGAGCTTCTGATATCAGTCAATTTGGAACTCCAGGGAAAGTTAGTTTTTTGATTCCGGAAAAGGTTGTGGAGAAAATGGCAGAAGATTCAGAGTATGAAAAAAGGGTTTATTCCCAAATTGACACACTGATTTATAATTATGGTTCTATAACAAATGGGCTTACAGATGAAACTATGACTTCCGTCGCTGTTCAACTTGAAGATTTAGATGGAGTAGATAAAAATCATCTCGGATTTAAGATACGCACCAGCGAGGGGAATATGAACTACTATATCAATGCTGGGAAACAGAATTTTGTTTTACATCAAGAAATGTTAAAAAAAATCAATTATTTAAATGAAATAAAATATAATAAGATGTTAGACCAATTATTTCAAACATCAAGCGAGAAAAAACTGTGAAATATGAAAAATCATCCACTCCAAAGAGGGTGTTTGATGGACATTTCTCAATGGAGAAGCAGGATAAATAGTTTGCGTTGTCCTTTTTAGCGGTTTTAACGTTAGCGATTTTGACAAAATTGCAAAAACGCACACGTTAAACTTGAAAACAAGCCCGATATCTGCTAATCTAATAATATAAAATTGATTGGCAGGTGAAAAGGATGGAGTGGTTCCCAAGAGAAAACTATTTAAAGAAGATTCGTGACTTTTATCATGAGGCAGATATCATCAAGGTAATAACTGGTGTCAGACGATGTGGCAAATCCTGCCTGATGGAGATAATTGCGAATGAACTGAAAAAAGAAGGTATTTCCGAAGAAAATATTTATTTTTATGACCTTGACAGTAAAGAATATAACAAAATTGTAAAGGCTGATCAGCTGGAGCAGCTGCTTGAAAATATTCCGGATGTGCAGGGGACGAAATATCTTTTTATTGATGAAGTACAAAATGTGAAAGGCTTTGAAACGGTTCTTAATGGTTTCCGTGGGACGGGCGAATGGTCAATTTTTATTACGGGATCAAATTCCTATCTTTTGAGCGGTGAACTGATGACGAAGCTTACCGGCCGCTATATTGAATTTGAAATGTTTCCGCTTTCCTTTGAGGAATATGAGGAGATTAAAGAGTTTTACAACAAAGAAATTGCTGCTGATCGTCAGGAAGAAATGCAAAACTATATTTTTGAAGGCGGATTTCCAAGGGCAATTTTTCTCGATACAATGGCTGCAAAACGCAGATATGTTCAGAGTGTTATCGAGGAGATTTTCGAGAAGGATATACGGGCGAGGATGAAAATTCGGAACAAAAATACTTTTGAGACAGTGCAGAAATATATAGTCAATAATTTCGGCACAACTACAAGCCTGAAAAGTCTCAAAAAAGCAATCGAACAGACAGGAACTCCGATCAGCGAAGCAACGCTTGCCAAGTATATCAAGGCATTACTCGACGCAAAAATTCTTTATGAGTGCCCTCGGTTTGACATGAAAACCAAGAAATCACTAAGCGGAGAGAAGAAATACTATCTTGCGGATTTGAGCTTTTATTTTGTTCAGAATACAGATAACAGAATCAATTACGGACCGGTTTTGGAAAATATCACATATGTATATGCAAAGTCTCATGATTATTCGGTCAGCGTGGGAAGAATAGGAAAACTTGAGTGCGATTTTATTCTCTGGGATAATGAAATGCAGTATTCATATGTTCAGGTTTCCTATACGACGGCTTTGTCCAAAGAAACGGAGGATCGGGAGTATCGGCCCCTGGAGTCGATAAAAGATAATTACCCTAAATATGTTGCCACGATGGATACTCTCCTTCAGCGGCGAAATGGCATAGCGCATATAAATATCGCGGATTTTATGAAAAATGGAAAAGAGTTTTAGGGTTATAATAGTAGCAGGAGGAATGACGGGAGCGAAAATCAATTTCAAGATTTCTATATCACAAAAATGCGATAACTCGCAAAAATTTTAAATAAGACTTGTAAAGTCCCTCATTATTGGGTATAATTCTAATGAAAATAAATGCGATAACTCGCAAAAATTTTCATTAGAAAGGGATGTGTGGTATGGAAATTAAGAGAGATATGTATTTGAATAAGCTAATCAGCAAGAAACAGAATGGGCTTATCAAGGTAGTGACTGGCATCCGGCGCTGTGGAAAGTCCTATCTGCTCTTTAATTTATTTAAGGATTATTTGCTGGCGGACGGAATCGATGAACAGCACATAATTGAAATTGCGTTTGATTCTTTCGAGAATAAACGTTTCCGCGATCCGAATGTCCTGTATCCCTATTTGAAAGAACAGATTCAAGATGACAGCATGTACTATATATTGTTGGATGAGGTGCAGCTTCTGGGTGAATTTGAATCTGTGCTGAACAGTCTGATTCGCATGAAAAATGTGGATGTGTATGTGACGGGGAGTAATGCGCGTTTTCTGTCTAAGGATGTAATAACGGAATTTCGCGGCCGCGGTGATGAGGTTCATATGTATCCTCTTAGCTTTGCGGAATTTATGTCCGTTTATCCGGGGACAAAACAGGATGGATGGAATGAGTATATGCTTTATGGCGGCCTTCCCCCTATTATAAATATTTCAGATCCGGAGGAAAAGATTCATTTTCTCAAGCTGCTGTTTGAGGAAACTTATATTTCGGATATTGTAGGCAGACATAATGTGCGAAATCGGGCAGAACTGGAGGAACTTTTAAACATTCTTTCATCTGCTATTGGTTCGCTTACAAATCCGACAAAGCTGTCGTCGACTTTTAAGACGGTTAAGAAGAAAATAATCAGTAATACGACTATTAAAAGGTATATTGACTATCTTTGCGACTCCTTCCTGATTGACAGCGCTCTCCGCTATGATGTTAAGGGAAAGAAATATATTGACACACCGGTTAAATATTATTTCACAGATTTGGGACTGAGAAATGCGCGCCTTAATTTTCGTCAGCTGGAAGAAACGCATACAATGGAAAATATTATATTTAATGAACTGAAAATGCGTGGATTCAATGTAGATGTAGGTGTGGTTACTCTGAATAGGACCAATGAAAAAGGTCACGGGATTCGAAAGCAGTTGGAAATTGATTTTATCTGCAATAAAGGACCTAAGCGTTATTATATCCAGTCGGCCTATGCAATTCCAGATCAGGCAAAAATGGAACAGGAACAACGTCCTTTGATGCTGACCGGTGATTTCTTTAAGAAAATTATCATTACAAAGGACGCGCCCGCGCCATATTACAATGAGGACGGGGTGCTGATTATGAGTATTTATGATTTTCTGCTGAATGAAGGAAGTCTGGATAACTAATTAAATGGCTTGCATATTGACTTTCTGGTTTGTTTTTGTTAACATGTAGATACAAGGAAAGTTTACCACTGACCGATATGTGGTATATAAATGGTCGGGTTGAAAGTTTACCGCTGACCAATATGCGGTATATAAGTGGTTTGGTTTAAAGTGTGGTCCTTCGCCATAAGGCGGAGGACTTTTTGCAATGAGGAGAGATAGCTGAATAAAAGCAGGAAGGTCAAAGGAGTTCCGTTTGGTGTGAGGCTTCCGGAGAGTATCATAACAAGACCAGAGGCGATGAAAGCATTGGATTTTAGTCTTTTTAGTATAGGCAACCTTGCCAGTATCTTTTTAACGCTCTTTATGTATTTATCTTATTACAATATTTTTGTCTGTAAGTGTGGATGATTTGATGTTTCAATAGATTCCCAATCATTTATCATCATAGAAGAAAGTTTGTTTTTTCACTATAATGGCTGTGTTAAACAGATAATGCGATTTGAAAACATTTATGAACATCCGAAGTGAAATCGCTTTCATAGGTGTAGAAAAGGAGGCGGGTAATATCGCAGTTTATGGCTACATCCGGGTTAGCACAAAGGAGCAGAACGAGGACAGACAGTTTATTGCACTCCGCAACCAGAATGTCCCGGAGAAAAACATCTATATGGACAAGCAGTCCGGCAAAGACTTTGACCGTCCGCAGTATAAACGGCTGGTGCGACGCATGAAAAAAGACGATTTGCTCTATATCAAAAGCATTGACCGTCTCGGACGCAATTATGGCGAGATTTTGGAGCAGTGGCGCACTCTCACTAAGGAGAAAGGTATTGACATAGTGGTGCTGGATATGCCCTTGTTAGATACGCGACGAGGTAAGGATCTAATGGGGACGTTTTTGTCAGACATTGTACTCCAAGTTCTTAGCTTTGTGGCAGAAAATGAGCGTATCAACATCCGTCGGCGTCAAGCAGAGGGTATCGCGGCGGCAAAGGCTCGTGGTGTGCGCTTTGGCAGACCGCCACGACCACTGCCAGAGAACTTTTACAGTGTCTATCAGCGGTGGAAAGCGAAGGAAATCACCGGCACAACTGCAGCAAAAGAGTGCGGTATGGCGCTCTCTACATTCCGTTATCGGGCGATGATTTACGAAAATACTATGTTGATGTGATGGGAGTTTTTACAAGAATGTGTACTTTTTTGTAAAATTATCTACTAAAGAATTTAGCACAAAACTATATGAATGTCAATATGGAAGCTAAAAGAATTTTCCGTTTTTTGGGAGATAATGTAGATTGCTGATTTCTTTTACAAAAAAGTACACTATTTTAGAAAGTGAGGAGACGGTAAATGGAAAAAATGACTTGTCCGATTTGCAGAAAAGACTTTGATGCTAATGAATATGTTAAGGGAAAAAAGTGTATGGAAAAGGCTATACAAAAAAATATCTTCATATATGACTTCTTTTTAATAATGCAAATATTGTTATAGATGGGACTGTTGCACTAAGTAATTAGTGCGCACTCCCTCGCAATAATTATGTGTAATAGAAAAAAAGAAAAAGTATTATGGTAAGTATTTTATTACAGAATCAGGACCAAAATACCACAAAGTGAGTTGTATCATATGTGAGTTTCTTTTTCTAAAGGGTATTTATAGGGCAAGAAAAAAACAATTTAAAATCGGCACATCTATAAATATAAACA
>CANRJU010000014.1 GCA_947631075.1 uncultured Lachnospiraceae bacterium | reverse complement strand
CAGCCGCCGATACGCGAAATCCCTCCGCCGTCAGAAATTCTCTCAGATTCTCAATAATCCCCCTGTCGTCCTCCACCAGTAAAAGATCTGCCGCCATATGCGCGCCTCCTATATTTTAAAATCCCCGGAGCTCTGTAAAACACTCCGGGGATCATCCTTCTCTCCACAATTCCGCCGCCGCAAAAAATTCCGCCGCCACAAAAAATTCTGCTGTCGCAAAATAATCCGCCTCGCGGTTTCATGAATGTGATTTTTTAACAAGCGTGAACCGCAGCTTCGTCTTATTGCCCGCGTTGTCCATGACAACAATCCGGTTTACGCCCTCATCATGTACCGTATACCACCAGTAATCGGGCCTCTTTTTCTTTTTTCCGTTGATCTTGACCCAGGCAATCCCGCAATCCGTATCCTTGCCCCTGAAATACACCCGGTTCCGGTGATAGGTCTTGCCGTCCTTGACGCCCTTGATCTCCGGCTTTTTCTTGTCGATGAAAAATGAGACCGTCCTGCGCTCGCCATTTTTCGCCTTTAAAAACAACGTGTGCTGTCCGTGTTTTTTGAACACGGCGCCGCTCTTAATCTTCTTTCCCTTGTACGTAGCGGACGAGACGCCCTTGAATCTCACTTTTTTATTCTTTCCGTAGGTCTCTCCCTGGGTAACTCCCCTCACCGTGATGCCCGACTTGCACCGCACGTCCAGAACCGGCGGCTTGCCGGACATGGGGATGTTCCATGTGACCTTTTGGGGATTCTCGCTGTCGATCTTGCCTCCGGCGTTGGCCCTCTTAACGTCGTAGTCAAATGTCACGCTGTATGTAAAATAACTCTTTGCCAATCTCCGCTGAAGCTCCTCTAAATCCTTGTCCTCCAGCTCTCCCGGATCCTCCCCCAGCACGACGCTGATCCAGTTGTCGCATCCTAACAGCTCTTTCATGTCCACATGCAGGCCGGTCTCCCAGACCTGCCACTTTCCGCCCACGGCCTCTCTCTGATTATTCTTATACAACTTGTCCAAAGAGCTGTAACTCTCCCGGACGGGCTTGCTGACATAATACTCCTTGCCCTTGATCGTCCGAAACGTCCACCCCTGGTCTTTCAAATCTTTTTCAATGTCTTTCATGTAATCGGAGCCGATCTTCCGCCCCACAATCTCCACCATGGCTTCCTTCTCAATGTACTCTCTCATGGTGGAAGAATACGATCCCTTTTTGGAAATGTACTCCGTCAGTTCCATCTTGGTACAGCCGGACAGCGCGAAAGCCGCCAGCACAGCCAGCACAAGCGCCATCAGTCTCTTTTTCATGCGCACTCACCCTTTCTACTCCTAAAACCTCTCGATAATTTTTTCTGGAAACAAATACTTTGCAAATTGCAAGTTGCAAGTTCATATTCCTTTTCGCGCGGAGCAAAAAAACACCTGAACTCCCGCTTCCAATATAATAATATCATTATATTATAAGCTACAGTAAAAGTAAAGCATTAAAAAACCGCCGCGCCCACAGCACAATGCTGACGGACACAGCGGCTTACTTATTCCTGACAAATATATTGGCCTGTCACGCGGATTCCCTACTTCGCGTAATCTACCACTCTGGACTCCCGGATCACATTGATCTTGATCTGACCAGGATACTGTAATTCCGCCTCGATCTGCTTGGAAAGATCTCTGGCAAGAAGTACCATCTCGTCATCGTTGATCTGATCCGGCACAACCATCACTCGAACCTCTCTACCTGCCTGAATAGCAAAAGACTTATCGACTCCTTTAAAGCTGTTTGAAATATCTTCTAATTGTTTTAAACGATTGGTATATGTCTCCAGCGTCTCGCGTCTGGCTCCCGGACGGGCGGCTGAAATCGCGTCCGCGGCCTGTACCAGACACGCGATCATGCTCTCCGCTCCCACGTCTCCGTGGTGGGCCTCCACCGCGTTGATCACCAGCGCCGACTCCTTAAACTTGCGGCACAGCTCGGCTCCCAACTGGATATGGGATCCCTCCATGTCGTGATCGACCGACTTGCCGATATCGTGCAGCAATCCGGCCCGCTTGGCCATGCGGACGTCCGCTCCCACTTCGCCGGCTAAAAGCCCGGACAAATGCGCCACTTCTATGGAGTGTTTCAGCGCGTTCTGCCCGTAACTGGTACGGAACTTCATGCGTCCCAAAAGCCGGATCAGCTCCGGATGTATGCCGTGTACGCCGACTTCGAGAGCAGCGGCCTCTCCTTCCTCGCGAATCATGGTCTCCACTTCTTTCTTCGCCTTCTCGACCATTTCCTCGATACGCGCCGGATGGATACGTCCATCTACAATCAGCTTTTCCAAAGCAATTCTGGCAATCTCGCGCCGAATCGGGTCAAATCCCGATAAAATAACGGCTTCCGGCGTGTCGTCAATAATCAGATCGATACCGGTGAGATTTTCAAGAGTACGGATATTGCGTCCCTCGCGGCCGATGATTCTTCCCTTCATCTCATCGCTGGGGAGAGGCACGACGGAAATCGTCGTCTCGGCCACATGATCTGCCGCGCACTTCTGAATCGCAGTGACCACCAGATCCTTGGCCTTCTTGTCCGCCTCGTCCTTCGCCTGCCGCTCCAGCTCTTTTACCAAAACTGCTGTTTCATGTTTTACATCTTCTTCTACAGTCTTTAATAAGTATTCTTTTGCCTGTTCGGAGGTGAGTCCGGAAATCTTCTCGAGTTCGCGCAAATGGCTCTGACGCAGTTCTTCTACTTTCTGCTTCTCCTTCTCAAAGCCCGCCTCTCTCGCGTTTAACTTAGATTCCCTTTTCTCGAGTGCATCCAGCTTTTTGTCTAGCGTTTCTTCCTTTCCCAACACACGCTTTTCGTAACGCTGAACCTCGGCTCTGCGCTCTTTTATCTCTTTGTCGAGATCGTTCTTGGCCTTCATATTTTCTTCCTTGGCCTCCAACAATGCCTCGCGCTTTTTGGTCTCCGCGGTCTTTAACGCGTCGTCGATGATCTCTCTCGCCTTCTCCTCCGCGCTGCCCACCTTCGCCTCTGAGACTTTAATATGGTAAGAAATTGCGGACTTCCACGCAATAACGCCCACCACTGCCAAGAGCACCAGAACCACAACGATCGTTACGATAATCTGTGGAACTGACAAAAGCACCAGGTGCACCTCCTTATTCAATTTTACTGCCCAAAAACACAGCACATTTATTTTACACTTTTTTGTAAAAAATGTCAAGACCGACACGGCGGCCTCGACACCTGATTCCGGAAATCCGGATTACAATATTTCAAAAAAATCACAAATGATCTGCCGCTCTCTGGCTCTCCACCTGTTTTCTTATGTAGTAAATGCAGTTCTCCCTGCGGTTAAACCCATTGTAAATGGCGACCGCCATGTCCTCGCAGGTGTCGTACCCGCAGCAGGAGCAGTTGATCTTCCGGTCCTCCTCGGTGAACTTGTCCATGCGCTCGAAAACGGTATTCTTTTCTTCCTCCGACGGAGTTTCGTAAATGCACTCCCCGGACCGGTCCGTGTAATCCCGCAGGTAATCCTCCAGATTCAGATCCTTGAACTGCTTATTAAGCTGTTTCAGCCGCTGGTCCGGCGACAGTTTCTTGGACCAGGCGCTGTTCTTCCCGCTTTTCTTGGACTGCTCCCTTATGTTCAGAAGCGCGCACAGCGGCTCCTCCGACCATGCCTTGTCCGCGTCGCATCCGGTGCCGTAAATGCACCCGGAGCTGCAGTTCAAGGCGTCAATAAAGAGATAGGGCGTCTTTCCGTCCCGGATCCAGTCCTTGTGCTTCTGTAAATAGTGATACATGTGCTTCTCGCCCTCCACCTGCCGCACAAAAACGCTGTCTCCCAAAAACCAGCACACATTTTCCTTCAGACCGCCCGGCGTCGGATAGATGGACCCCAGGCCGTACTCGATCTCACCGGATTTAAGCGGGCCGGATATGCCGTGCTCCTTTACATATTTCATCAGATGGTTAAATGTCACGTTGTAGGAGACCACGCCCCCGTTGTTCGGGTCGTCGATCTCAAATTTCTTGGCAATGCACGGGCTGATAAACGCCAGCTTGTCCGTGATATTCATCACCTTCCGCGCGTAGATGGCCGCGCACATCAGCGGGCTCTGCACCGGAAACAGCTTCGGAATCAGCTCCGGGACATAGTGCTCGATGTAGTTCACCACCGCCGGACAGGGCTGGGAAATCCCTCCGAGGAAATCGTATTTGCTCACATAATTCAGATATCCCCATGTCGTAATATCCGCCCCGAAGGAAACGCTGATGAGATGATTTGCGCCCAGCTCCTTCAGGCCTCCCAGCACTTTCTCGTATTCCTCCGGATAATTGGCCTTGAACGCCGGGGCAATCAGAAGGGAAATCTTCTCTCCCCGCTCCAGATCCTCGAAAAAGCGCTCGGTATCATCCCGGTACTCTCTCGCGCCGTGCTCGCACACGTCAAAGCACGCGCCGCAGGCCACACACCGTGCGCCATCCACAGAAATCCGGTTCTGTCCGTCTACTTCTTCCGCCACATTGGCGCCGATGCAGCTGCACACGCTGATGCATTTGTTGCAGCCAATGCACTTGTCATTAGTAAAGACCAGCGATTGATTTAGATTTAAATGATCCGTTGCCATATCTTTCCCCCAAAATGAATCTAATACAGTTAATACAAATATTTTATCATAACCTATTGATAAATACTATAAAATTCTTGATTTTTATTGATATGAAATCCCATGGATTTCATGGATGTGAAATTCTGCGGATTTCACCGATGTGAAGTTCTGCGGATTTCACTGATGTGAAGTTCTGCGGATTTCACCGATGTGAAGTTCTGCGGATTTCACCGATGTGAAATTCTACGAATTTCACTGATGAGAAATTCTACGAATTTCTCATTTTATACTGTAGCAGAGCGCCTCCGTCTCGCAGGCCTCGTCGAACAGGCACTCCTCCGCCAGAATATCCATGTTGTCCTGGGAGTGCTCCACCTCTCTCGCAAAGAGCGCCGCGTGCGCCAGGCGGTCCTTTTTGGAAATTTTCCCTCCCTGCTCGCCGCACCGCAGAATGTCCATGTCCCGATTCATGAGATAGCACATGGCAACAAATTTTGCCTTGCCCAGAAAATCGTAGTCGTCCACGCACCGCGCCACGCACAGAAACACATAGTACACCGCCAGGTGCTCCAGCTCGTACAGACGGCCCTGCCGGGACATCGCCTCCCGGTACTTTCTCCCGTCCTCCTCGTAGAGAAGGATTCCCCGCGGGCTGTCCACATAGCGCTCCCGCATCCGGTCAAGAAGCCGCTCCCACGCTTCATTGACGCTGTCCATGTCCGAAAAAATCCGCAGCCGTGCGAGAAAATACTCGTACTGCTCCGCCGCGCGGGGTTCTTCCTCTTTCTCCGCTGCGCGGGCTTCATCCGCGCGCTCCAGACGGCTGTCGTTCTCGCTTCCGTCGGATTTTTCAATATTCCGAATCTTCTCCGGGGCATTCTCATTCAGGCACTCCTGCACCCGCTCAGCATAAAAAAGAAACCGGCACAACCTCTCCTCGATTTCCAGCTCCCGGTTCTGTAAAATTTCAATCGCCCGGTCCCTGGCCGCCCGAATCTGATCCGCAAATCGAATTTCCTCCTCGCTCTCCTCGATTTCCAGCTCCTCTCCCGACTCTCTTTCTACAAATGTAGTTCTCTGATTTTCCGCATAAATCAGGCGCCCCGCCTCCGGGCACGCGGCGCTGATGGCGATTTCCCTTCTACCGCCGTATTCCAGAAAATTACGGGGCGTATAAGTACACACGTCGCAGAGGGCCGCCTCGCCCAGTTCCCGATAGATCTCGCACAGGCCCTCGTCGTCCAGAAAAGGGCATCTACCATCTGCCCGGAGGACAAAACCGTGGCTCTCGTACACATCCTCGTCGTCGGGGGAATACTCCCGGATCAGCGCCCTGAGCCTCTCGCCAAAAGGGCCCTTCACCTGCTTATAAAACTCCCACGTTTTCTCATCGATGTCAATCTCCCACCCGGCGCAGCAGGTATCCTCGCACGCCCCGGCAATACAGTGAAACCGCTCGTAATAAGCGGGATAGCTCTCAATCATTTCCGCACCTTCCTTCTGCCCGAAAGCCGCCGCGCCTTTCCTCTGTCCGACGCGCCGCAAATATCTGCCTTTTATGTTACACCCCGGAATGCCCGGCCGTCAATCTTTTTCTTGCTGTTACGCCCCGGATTGCCTGACCGTCAATCTTTTCTTTCTGTTACACCCCGGACCGCCTGAACGTCAATCTTTTTCTTGCGCCGTCTCATTTCCTGTGATATCATAGATGTAAAAAAGGAGATTGTATGTAAACGCTCCGGAACGGAGGCTGTTATGCCGTCAGAGAAAGAATTATTTATCACAAAACAATATGTACCCACGGGGGAGCCCATTGTATCCAACAATCACGTCCTGATCTACCATGTCAAGTGCATGGCCGAGCCGGGAAAGCCGGACGGCATCTTGAAGATGTACCGGAAAAAGAACGTGACCAAGCTGTACAGCCGCCTGATGGCGCTGGATTACAGCGAGTGGCCCCATATTTATAATGTAAAATATTTTGACGAGAGCACGCTGGTAGTGGAAGAATTGCTGGAGGGAAACACCCTCAAGGAGCTGCTGGAGCGCAACCGGCAGGAAAATGTAAAATTTTCCGAGGAAGAAGCCTCCCATATCATGGACGAGATCTGCTACGCCATTGAGCAGTTGCAGAACGCCGCTCCGCCCATTATCCACCACAACCTGAAGCCGAGCAACATATTTGTGACCCGTTCCGGCAACATACGGTTTCTGGACTTTGAGTCGGACACCTATCAGCCCAAGGGCCCCCACCGCAGCCTGTGGAATATTCTGGGCAGCATGTTTCACGAGATGCTCACGGGCCGAGCGCCCTCCGGCGGAAAATCCTCCTACGAGGGGCGGTTCCGGAACGTTATTCAGAAATGTATGGAAAAAAATCCGGAAAAGAGCTATGAGACCGTGCAGCAGATGCAGGAGGATATCGAGCACGCCAGAACTCACGAGCCGGAGTCGGCCGGTCCCGCAAAGACGCGGCGGGGCATTCCCTACACCCTCACATTTCCCTTCCAGGGGACAATTCTTGGATTTGAGTGGCTCCTGTTCTCCTATTTTCTTCTGGGAAACAAGGACAATACCTCCACCTCCAGCTTTTTCCTCTTGATTTTCTGCGTCCACGCGGCGCTGTTCGGCCTGCGGAGATACAGTTACATGAAAAAAGAGAAAATCTTTCTGGGACCGCTTCGGACCGCCTACCCCATCGTCGTCCTGGCGGCGGCACTGGGCCTTCTCACCTTCGCCGTCTCCTTCGTTTCCTCCCTGCTGTGACGCCGGGGCTGATAAAAACAAAGAGTACCTCCCGAAACCCTTCCACCGGCGGGAGATACTCTTTTTCTATGGATAAAGGCCGGGCAAAGCCCTAGGCTCTTTTACAGTAATTTCTTCGTCTTGAGCGCGATCACCCGGTCCACCGGATACTTGCAGCTCTTGTAATAGCTGGACGAGAACAGCGTGTAAGTAAATGTATAGGATATCGCCACGCCCTGTACCATCGGCGGCATCGTGGTGACGGCCTTGGCCGTGTTCTTCAAAATCTTGCCGCTTGCGTCCGGGGCAGTATAGGACGGATAATAGGTGCGAATCTGTGAAATATATCCGCTCTTTGCCTTCTTCGTCCGATAGCTGCGGGTCAGCACCATCGCCCCGTCCGTATCAAAGGTAATTCCCTGAGTCTTGCTGGGCACCTCCATGATGTATTTCTGCTGCAGCGTGGGCTTCGTAGTTTTATCCGCGATTGCGTACCCATTCATGTTGGACTTGCTCTGGGCAAAGGATCCAACCCACAGGGTGTCGCTGTAATATCCTATGTAAGAAGCCGTGCTGCCGACCGGGCACACCGCCGTGTAGCTGTCTAACGCCACATAGGACTTACCGCTGCCCACAGCCTCCGTGACAACGCTATACGGGAAGCAGGCCACATTGGATCCCTTGGAAATCCATATATTGGTCCCGTCGTAAGCCATGCCCTCCACCTTGGCCTTGCTTGGCAGTATAATCGTGGTGATGTAGGACTTGGACGACTTGCTCACCACATAGACTACCGAGTAGTCGTCTCCCGCGTGGTCATAGGCGGAAATCAGCAGATAACTCCCCACCAGGCAGATTGCCTGAGGCACCATCTTCGTGCAGGCAAATCCTCCTACATTGGTGTTGACCATGCCCGGTATCGCGAAGGACTTCTCGTACTTCATCTTGTTTTTCATCTTCTTGTATGTCTTATAAGCAGGCGAGCTGGTAAACTTGCTCTTGCCGCTGTACAGCTTGGCCTTCTTGGACGTCTTAGCCACCTTTGCCGTCTTGGCGGATACGATCTCCGACAGATCGCTCTCCTCCTCCACGCCGTTCACCTTCACAAAAGACGTCATGCGGAAATAATACGTCGTGTTCTGTGTCAAAGATTTCTTATCATATGTCTTGACCGCTCCGTCGTTGATCGTCACGGTCTTGGTGTAAGTGTTCGACGTCTCCGGACGGGAGTAAATGCAGTATCCGTCCGCGTTCGCCACCTTCTTCCAGCTGAGGCGTACCCTCTTGGAACCGCCCCGCGCCTTGACTACCGGCGCAGCCAGCGCAACCGAACTGCCGGACACTGCCCCGCCAGAAATCGCTCCGCCGGATATCGCTCCACCGGATACCGTTCCACCGGATGTTGTCTCACCGGATACCGTCCCGTCCGATATTGTTCCACCGGATGCCGGGCCGTCATCTACCGCTCCGCCGGACACTCCGCTTCCCGTGACAGTTCCTCCGCTGGCCGTCTCAGCGATAGACCGGATGGCCCCCGGCTGCGCGACAAGCCCTGCCGCCAGCGCAATCGCCAGACACACTGCTATACCTGATCTAAAACCTGCCTTTTTCATAGTAACCTCCATTCCGGAGCGTTTACGCGACGGGGCGATGAGAAAGCTGCGTAGCAGTTTCTCATCTGCCATCCATAGCGAACTATGTTCGCTTTACTATTTGTGAGCGCTCCAAAGAACTGAAAGTTCTTCTCACAAATAGTCGTGTAAAAAATAAGCTATCGAGCTTATTTTTTACACTAACCTCCATTTCTGCTCATCAACTACTGTCCGTGATCTCTGTCCATACAATGTCCCCAGGACAAAACGTCCCTTGGATGATCACAGTATCACTGTAACAGGATTCTTTGTCAGGTACATGAAAAAAAAATGTCATTCCTAGGGCAAATGACATTTTTTCTATCAAAAACTTTCGAAATAAATTCGGGATAAATATTGGGAATCAGCATTTGGAACAAATGTTGATTTTTTATGCCGGGCTCTGGTAGCGGTCCCACTCTGCCACGGACCGGTCAAAGAGCACGCAGAGCCAGAATGTGTCCACGTCCTCCTCATCGTCCTCTTTGGGCACATCTATGCCAAACTCGCAGGCATAGCCGCTCTCCACGGAATCAATCACCATAGTGAACACGGTCCCCTTCCCGATTCTTTTCAGAACGCCGTCCACTGCCGGGGCCGGCACGTCCTCATCCGGCACCTCTCGCTGCAGATTTCCATCCGCGTCGTAGTATTTCATGCCTTCCTTCACAAGACGCGCGATCCGCGCATTCTCCAGCCGCAGCTCCGTCTCCCCGCAATACATATCCTGAAACCGGCTGTTCTGGGAGTTGCCGGCTCTCACCAGCGCGCCGCTGAAAGTAAATTCCATCGTTCCGTCCGAGAGCAGGAATTTCAAAATGGCGGCATTGTCAAAGGAAAATTCTTCTATCTCATTCACTGATCGAAACTTCACTGCGCGCCTCCCCGTATCTGCTCTACTAACTGCGCGGCCTCTCTTGTCAGTCTCTCAATCTCGTCGAACCGTCCCTCCCGGATCAGATCGCCCTTCACCATCCAGCTTCCGCCGCAGGCAATCACCCGGTCCCAGGCCAGATATTCTCTGGCATTTTCCAGATTGATACCGCCCGTAGGCATAAATTTCAGATCCGTGTAAGGAGCAGACACCGCCTTCAGCATCCGGATTCCCCCGGCCGGTTCAGCCGGAAAGAACTTGACAATCTTGAGCCCCAGCTCCAGAGCCTGCTCAATCTCGCTAGGCGTCTGCGTGCCCGGAATCACATGAACGCCTCTCTCCTGGCACCGCCTCACTACCTTCGGGTTCAGCCCCGGACTCACGACAAATCCGGCTCCCGCCGACACGGCGCGCCCCACCTGCTCCGTGGTCAGCACCGTGCCAGCGCCCACCAGCATCTCCGGAAAATGCTCCGTCATAAGCTCAATGGACTTGGCGGCCGCCAGAGTCCGGAACGTCACCTCCGCGCAGGGAAGGCCCCCGCGGATCAGCGCCTCCGCCAAGGGAAGCGCGTCGTCCGAATCCTCAATCACAACAACGGGTATGATTCCGATTTTCTCAATCTGCTCCAATACATTGTTCATTTTAGTCAACCTTTCCTTTCCACTAAAGTTCCATCGGTTCCAAGTACGAAAAGAATACTCTCCACGCCAAAGAGCGCCATCACGGTCTTTTTCACGAGGTTATAGATCACATAGACGTCCAGCACGTCAAACGACATAAAATAGCGAATCGCCTCGACAAACTCCAGACCAAAGCTGAGAATCAGCAGCACCGACGCCACAAGGGCCAGAATCCGCGGCCCCATCCCCTGGAAATAGAAAAACAGGATTACGGTGCACAGCAGCTCAATTCCGCCCAGAATGTAAAAAGTAGTGGCCTCCTCCACAGCGTAGTGAATCGGTATATACACCAGCGTGTCTACCGATACCAGCGTAAACAGGGCGTATCCGAACACCAGCGCCGAAACGCCGCCCTCCTCGCTGGCCATGCGATGTCCGGCTATAGCCATAAAAATCGACCCGGCGAACGCGAACGGCGTGACCAGAAGAAAAATCACCACCACCGGAACGGACACTTCCGCCAGGCGGATCTCGTTGACAAGAATCATCCCGCACTGCACAAGAGCAGCCGCGGATAAAAACAGATTGACCAAAGTCAGAATCCTTATGGGAACCTTAAAAAAAGATCCCCGGAGCAATGCGTCTTTCACATTCATATCCCCCTTTATTTTGTTTTGTGGCAGCTATCCCGCGCTTTCCCGCGCGGAAGCCGAAAACTGCTTACTTCATTATATCATTTCTTTCCCTCAAAGAAAACAATTAAATAAAAAATATCCATGATATCGCAAATTTTTATCACTTCGCAAAATATCCATATAGTAAAAAATCAGACATTAAACGAAAAGAATTTATCGAAATATCCGCATAGTTTTGACGGAAAAGGAAATACTTAGAAAAAAAGAAAAGGAGATATTATTATGCAGCTAACTCAACAGGAAACAACCGTAATCAAGGATCTTCAGACACAGGAAAAAACCTGCGTGGAAAAATACCGCTTTTATGAGGCGTCCGCCCACGACCATCAGCTCAAGCAGTTGTTCCGCCAGATCGGCGACGAGGAGCAGGAGCATTTCGACTCCCTGGGACAGCTTTTAAAGGGCGATGTGCCGGACGTGCAGGCCGCCCAGACCGGAACCGAGGGCTTTACCCCGGACGCCACCTATTCCTCCGGCGACAACTCGGATGAAAAAAGACACGATCAGTTCCTCTGTACGGACTGCATCGCCACGGAGAAACTGGTATCCTCCACTTACAACAACGACCTGTTCCGCTTTGCGGCCACCAGCGTGCGCAGACTGCTGAACCACATCCAGACCGAGGAGCAGAACCACGCCGAAATGCTCTTTAAGTACAAGACCGCCAACGGCATGGCGTAATTTTTTGTAGATTTTCATCCTTTTCTGTGATATACTGTCGATATGTGTTCACGAACATGTTTTACAGACACGTCTCACAGACAGAAAGGATGAAATCATGAAGAAGTTTTTACAGGAATTCAAGGATTTTGCCCTCCGGGGCAACGTCATGGACCTGGCCATCGGTGTTATTATCGGCGCCGCTTTCCAGTCCATCATCAAGTCGCTCGTAGATGACATCATCTCGCCGCTAATCGGGCTGATCGCCAACATGGACCTGTCCGCGCTGTCGTTTCAGATCCTGGACGTGCCCATCCGGTACGGCGCCTTTCTCACGGCCGTGATCAATTTTATCATCATGGCGTTTGCCATTTTCCTTCTGGTAAAAGGCATGAACGTCCTGGCCTCCCTGGGAAAGCGTAACAAAGAGGCAGAGCCGGAGGCGCCCACTACCAGAGAGTGCCCCTATTGCTTCAGCGAGATCACCATCAAGGCGACCCGGTGCCCCCACTGCACGTCCGAACTTCCCGTCTGGGACAGCGAAATTCCGGAAAGCAAGTAGGAGCGGACAATGGTTCCGGCCTTGCCGGTTCAGTCTTGCACATGTCAAAAAGCCGCAGAGATTCTTTCGCGGCTTTTTATTTTCCTTTCATTCCAATGGAAATACCCGTCCGGTACCTCCCGCGCGCAAGCGGCATCAGTACCTCCCATCCCCCAAATCAATCCCAGGAATCTCCCAGCAGCTTTTCTATCTTCTGATGCAAAATCACATCATTGATGGGCTTTACTACATAGTCGTTGACGCCCGCCTGAAAGGCCCGGACCACATTGTGCTTTCCGCTATTGGCCGTGAGGAAAAGAATCGGAATATCCTTTAAAATATATTCGTTTTTTATAAGACGGACCATCTCAAATCCATCTACTTCCGGCATATCCATGTCCAGAATGATCAGATCCGGGATGTTGTCCTTCATATACTTCAAAGCGCGCATACCCTTGACAAAGCCATGAAACTCATAATTTTCTGACAAATTCATCTCCAGCATTTTGATAATCAGGCTGCTGTCGTCCACTCCTACAATACATTTCTGTCCAAACATACTCAATTACCTCCTTAACTTTATGCAACGTCATTATTTATTCGAAAGCGATTTGCGCTAGCCGCGGAGCAGTTCCATCGCTTTATCCTCATCGTAATCATCCTGAATCGCCGCGAGCGCTTCCTGAATCCGGCCCCGCACTCCGCTCTCCAGCGGGCTCTTCAGCCACGTCTCCATCTGCTCTACCGCCTGGTCCGTCTCGAAATCGTCAATCAGGTCCGCCACGCGGTTCAAATCCTCCTGCGATACATTCAAAAGCTCCGCGTCCGCGCCCGATGCGTCTCCCGAATCATTTTCCTGTGGCAGGTACTGGCCGTTTAGCTTCTCAAAGCCCTGATTGGTCCGCTGATAGCTCTCCATCAGCTCCTCCCAGTGCTCATTCACATACGCCGCGTCGTCCGCCTTGCTCTTTTTCTCGTGTTCAAAGGCGATATCCGCCAGTTCGTCCGCACCCAGCGTGCGGGCGTTTCCTTTCAGCGCGTGAACTAAGATGGCGTAATCCTTCATGTTCCCTTCCGACCGGTACTGCTGCAGCTTTTCCGGCTTTTCCCGGTCCTTCAAAAACATGTCTACCAATTTCAGATAGCGGTCCATCTGGCCTCTCGAAAAGGACAGGCCGTGCTCGATCGAAATGCCGTACTGCTCATAAACGCTCCAGTCCGCCTCTTCCTCTGTCTGCTCGGCTTCGTTATCAGCTCCGCTGTCCGGGGCGTTCTCCAAAACCGCCTCCCCGCTCGGTGCAGCATCTCCGGGTATCGCCGTCTCCGGCAGATACTTTCCTACCATCTGTAACAGCAGGTCGTCTGTCACCGGCTTGGTGAGATAATCCGCAAATCCCTCTTTTTCATAATATTCCCGCGCGTCGTCCGACGTGTTAGCCGTCAGCGCCACCACCGGCGTGTCATGATTAGGCCCTCCCGGAATCTGCCTCATCTCATGCAGGGTCTCCACTCCGTCCATTCCCGGCATCATGTGATCCATGAAAATCAAGTCGAAGGACTGCTCTTTTGCCAGCTCCAGGCACTGCTTCCCGGAATCCGCCGTGACAATGCGCAGGCCGGTATTTTCAAGCTGCGCCTCGAACACGATCCGATTCATCTCGTCATCATCTACAACCAGCACGGATCTGTCCGCCGCCTTCTTTGTCCCCAGAGGGATAACCGCTGTAAAGACAAAACTTTCCTTTTCATTCTCTCTTATGAGCTCGCCGCCCATCTGTTCCACCATCATCGCGGTGACTGCAAGATCCAGTCCCACCTGCTCCGCGCCGCCGCCCTTTACCTCTATGACAAGGGATTCGCCGGCCCCGTCCGCGCTCTGGCAGAACATGCCGAGCTCCACCGCGCCGGCCGCCGTATTTTTCACCGCGTGCTCCAGCAGATTTTTCACGATCTGGCGAATCTTCACGTCGTCCCCCGACAGCTTGTCCGGCAGGGAATCCGTATCAGAGAGAATGAGAATCAGTCCCTTTTCCTCGGCCCGGACGCTGTACTTTTCCCAGAGTTCCCGCAAGAGCTCCGCCGGGGCGTACTCCGCCTCGAAATCGTCCGTCTTTCCGGCCTGAATTTTGGACAGTTCCAGCAAATGGTTGATCATGGCCAGAATATCCCGGCCAGAGTCCTGAATCTGCCGCACCTCCGACAGAACCTTATCATCCCCGCAATCGCGCAGAATTCTGCCGCTGGCGCCCAGCACGGTGTTGACCGGCGTGCGAATCTCAAGGGACAAATCCGCTATGAATGATGACAGATCCCCCCACTCGCTTCCGCGAATCACCTTTTTCATAATTACCTCCATTCCGGAGCGTCTACGCTACTCCCCGTCAATCTGAAATGCCAGACATGCTTCTGGCTATTCCTTTTTTAAATGTACATTCCGGCGTCTCAAGCGGCGATGCGATCTCGGATTCATAATACCACGGATCGTCCTCGTGCGCCGGATTTTTCAGCACATGGAACTGCTGCGCCGGACTTCCGCCCTGGGCCAGCAGAAACGCCTTCTCCCCCGCGGCATTTTCACATACGTCCACGACCATCACAGCGTGGGCTTTATCCCCCTGCCGCACGAACACGTCTCCCGCCTGAATCCGTCCCGGATTGGCTACCTTCGTCGTCTCCTCCGCCAGCGCCTTCACCCCGGAATACTGGAACACGGCTTTCAGATACTCGACAAATGTATCGTAAGAATCATCATAGGCCGCGCTCTCCACCCAGCTTGTGCCCGTCCCGCTGTTCTGGAGCCGGTAGCCCTCGCGCCACCGGACGTAATCCGCCTTGAATCCGTCGTCCAGCAAAAATGAAATGCGGTCCTGTTGCCCGGCGCTCCAATAATATTCCGCGTACACGCGCTGGATGGCCGACGCCTCCTGCTGCAGATTCACCGGATCTAACGGCAGCTTGAACACCGCTATATGGCTGTCCTGGTTCTCCGCGGGCTGACCGTTATACAGCTTCACTTTTCCGCCGTCTTTCTTCATCGGATATTTCCGGATATAGGCGGCAAGCCCCGTCTCCGGCACCTCCGCGCGGACATATCCCTCCGGAACGGCTACGCGCTCTGCCAGCGTCTGCCCTTCCGACCTCACAAGGGCGCTCCCGGAGACTGCCGCGCCGGAAGCCGGAAATCCGCTGACAAATGTCCCGGAAACCGCGCTGCCGGAAATCGCGCCGCCGGACGCGTTCTCTGGCTGCTCTCCCACGACGTCGCGGCCGGTAGTCACCTCGCCGCCAAATACCATGGGCCGCCACACGGGAAAAATCAGAAACAGAACCACTGCCCCCAGTATACCCGCTATCACGATTGCTTCCCGCTGCGTCATCTTTCGGCCGCTCATCGCCAAGTCCCCCTTTGTAAACTACCCAAAAAGCGGTGCCCGATCCGCACCGAACACCGCCTTCCAATCAAAATCCGTAAATCAGATGCTTCCCATACCCGCAACCTGACTGGAGACCTTCTTGCCTCCTACCTTGATCAGATATTGCACCTTAATATAGTAAGTCATTCTCTTGTTCAGCTTTTTCTTGCCGCACTTGGTAATCGTGCACTTGCTCGCCTTCTTGCCCAGTGACTTTACTTTGTTATACTTTCCATTCTGGCTGGTGGCAATGGACACTTTATAACCGTCCGCGCCGCTGATCTTTTTCCAGTTCACCGTGATCTTTTTCTTGTTAGCTGTGCGCTTTACTGTCACTTTCTTGGAAGATGCGCTGTAGGAGAAAGCGGACCAGGCGCCGTATTTGCGCTCTGTACCTATATTGATGTACGCCCTCATGCGCGCCCGCACGAACTTTCCTTTCCAGAACGGCGAGATGCGGAATGACGCGCTGCTGGAAGTATTGGTGTAAAGCACCTTGCCCTTGCTGTCTTGAATCTGAAGCTGGTATCCATCGCAATTATTGACGCTGGTGCAGCCATAATACGCTACGTTGATGCTGTCATAGAAATTGGTCATGCCCGCCTTTTGTACCTTGGCCGGAGCCGTCCGCATAGCCACTGACCAGCTGCGGTAGGTACTCTGCGTAATGCCGCTGGACGTGGACAAATTCGCAGTGACATAGAAGTTGGCCTTATAAGAAGCCTGCAGATTCGTAATGGTCGCAGTCGTGAGCGGCGCCTGTACAACCGCTACCTGCATATAATCACTATTGACTCCCACCTCAACGGTATAACTCGTGGCGCCGGCAACCGGATTCCACGCCAGCGTAATCGAATGCTCCGTGGCGTCTGTCTGAACAACGCCATCCACTCTGGACGAATCCGTCTCCGCCAGCGTTTCAACTACAATCGGCACTGACTCAGCTATTAACTGCTTATTAGCGGAAGAATAAAAATCTGTGTAAGCGCATACCTTAACATAGTATTTACATCCCGGTGAGAGGCTTGCGGTAATCTTAACTGCCGTGCACGATGACGTGCTTGTGCCATAATCAACTCTTACCTCATTATAAGTAATGCCGTCCGTACTCATCTCAACGGTGTAGCGTACATCCGTGCCCAGGACAGCGTCCCACGAAAGCGTCACAGAATTACTCGTGGCATCAACCTGCTTTACTCCTGTAACAACCCCCCCAGCCGCACTGGCTGTTCCGGTAAATGCCATCATTCCAAAAACAACCGCAACCATGGCTATCATAGCTTTCATGGCTTTAAAAGTTTTGTTCATTTCTCATTCTCCTTTTGATATGTTTTAAAAAAATTTATACAAACATCTTAATCATAATATTTTTTTTATTTTCTGTCAATGCTTTTTGCTTCGGCAAATAGTATAAATTTTTACCGGCATATTCAGAAATACAGGGCAAAATGCAATAGAGACGTTACTTTGCCCCTCTCTCAGCCAACTGATGCCGCAGTTCTCGGATCGTGGCGCCTGTTCTTCCAACGCCTGGTACTTGCTTTTATCCGGGAGGTATGTTATATTGTTTTCCATCAAAGTTCTTTCGGTTTACGTCTGCTTTGTTCAATCATGTTCACGTCCTTCTTCTTTGGGGCGCGCATGGTAGCTGTCTGAACTATTTTATTAAATAAACGAATTTATTAAACATCTTTTGCCGCTTTCGGCAACTATCCAAAAATCAATCTTAATTTATGTGTATCAAAATGTAGAAATCAGTTGAAAAGACAAGTATATGTCTGGTATAATACAGAAAGGAGATTTGTGTGCAGGACGAAAAACAGAATAAAAGGGGCGGCATGAGCCCTATGGTCAAGTGGACGGCGAAGGACAGCGTATTTATCGACCTGTTCCGGATTAAAAAGAACCTGTTGAAGCTGTATCAGACGCTCCATCCGGAGGATACTGAAGTGACGGAGGATTCGCTCAAGGATGTAACGATAAAGAATATATTGACGGATAATCTGTACAATGATTTGGGATTTATCGTGGGGAACAGACTGCTGATACTGGTAGAGGCGCAGTCCACATGGACAATGAATATTTTAGTGAGGGTGCTGCTGTATCTTGCGCAGAGCTATCACGAGTATTTTCTGAGCACAGGACAGAACTATTACAAGAGCAAAAAGGTGGAGATGCCGAAGCCGGAGATCTATGTGATATTCACGGGGGAACGGGTGCACAAGCCGGAAACGATTTCACTCTCGAAGGAGTTTTTTGCCGGAGAGGAAATCGACCTGGAAATCAAGGCGAAGGTCATCTATGAGAGCGACTCCGACGATATCATCAATCAGTACATTATTTTCTGCAAGGTATTTAACGAGCAGACCCGACAGCATGGGATGACAAGCGAGGCAGTCGAGGAGACGATCCGCATCTGCAGGGACCGAGATATTTTGCGGGAGTATCTGTCGGAGCGAAAAAAGGAGGTGCTTACGATTATGAAATTCTTATTCGATCAGGAAGAAGTCATGGAGATGTATGTCAGGGACGAAAGAAATGAAGCTGCGCGAGAAAGAGATCGGGAAACAGCGGCATGGTTGATAAAAATGGGAAAATTGTCCCTTGAGGAAATCTCAATAGGACTCCCGTCCCTCTCCATCGACGAGCTGAAGAAGCTGGAGGCGGAGATCATGCAGCCGGTATAGATAGGAATAATAAACGAAATTCTATATACAGAAAAATAACTGCAATAAAATGCCGGGAATCGCGCAGTCTCTACATTCTGCTCGCTCCCGGCATCTGATTATTTGAAATTTTTACTTTGAAGAAGTTTACTTCCGAAGGAATTTATTCCTTTAAAGTTTTCACTTTTTTACCTTACCCTTGAATCCGGCTTTCTTTAATTCCTTCTTGAATTTCTTTAGCTGTTTCTTGGACATTTTACTTACCTTAATCGTAATCTTTTTGGTGTCAACTCCCTTGAAGGCGCCCTTCTTTACGGTCACGGCTTTTTTGCTCTTAACTACGATGGTCTTTACTTTCTTCGCTCCGGTGAAGGCTTCTTTCTTGATTGTCTTGACCGTTGCAGGCAGTGCAATTTTGGTTGCCTTCTTGCAGTTCGCAAATGCGTTGGCCTCAATGGTAGTTACCTTGTACTCTACTCCTTCAACCTCGACAGTGCTGGAAACAGTTACAGATTTCTTGCTGGATTTTACATTCTTCACTGCTGCTGTTCCGTTCTCGGTTGTCTTTACCGTCGCCTTTACGCCGCCCTTGTTTACAGTTTCAGTCGTTACCTGATGCTCTTCTTTCTCATCGTCATCATTTTTGTCCGGTTTCGGTGTCGGCTCTGACGGCGCCGGTGTCGGTGTGCTTGGTTCATCCGATGCCTCCGGCGCTACTGTCGGCTCTGTCGGTTGTGTATCCTCATCCGGTATTATAGCTGGACCACTTGCCACACCCGGAGTTTGCGTAGGAACCGGCGTTGCTGTAGGAGCAGGAGTCGCAGTAGGAGTCTCTGTTGGTGTTATCTCACTGCTTCCACCGCTCACATCCGGGGTCTGAACTGGTTCTATTGTAGGCTCAGGAGACGGAGTTGGCTCCACCCAAAGGTCCTCATCTTTCCAAATATGAACAAATACATACTGGGTTCCCGTATACGATCCCTTACCAGTCAGCTTTGCCCAATATATTTCTCCCCCTACAGGCTCATTCACTTCTATATAATTATGATTGCCCGTTTTTATATCATATTCATCTATATACCAACCATCGAACGAATAATCTGTATCTGGTGTTAATACAATATGTTCTTCATCTGAAATGTTATAGTAAACTTCAAAATTCTCTGCCTTTATTTCTTTAGCACTTGAAGCAGTAATTATATTCTTTTCATATGCTTGATATGCTGTCGAATCTTTAATGTCTGTTACCTCAATATCTTCACATATTATTGCACCATCATACTGCCCCTTTCCCAACAAAACAAGTTGATAAAGTCCTAACTCCGTTGGAAATCCATCTAACTTTTTATAATGCTTAGTGAAAAAATCCTTTGTCACCTGGTACCAGACAATCTCATAATCCTCTCCTGGAACAAGCACTGAATCATTTTTTATTACATCCGCAAAAAAACCATTGTCTATATATTCTAAAAACAGCTTCTTATTTTTTAGTTGTACCCTACTTCCGCCCAAATCATGTTCATCATACTGTTCTTGATCTCCTACTGTACATTGAAATTCAGCTTCAACACCCAGATATCTTACTGTAACCGGATAAGTTTTCCCTTTTTCCCAATGCGTTGTTTTTTGATTTGAAATGATGTCAACACGATTTCGCTCTATAGCAGTGTCATCATGACCTATTGGGACCTCACCCACAAACTGAGTCTGCATTACCCCATCATTTGACCATCCGAAAGGCGTCCCCAAAACATCTTTCGTTCCATCCGTATAAGTGACAATAATTCCCTTAATCTTAGGAGAATATAACGTATATGATTCGTCTATCTTCACTCCACCATCAGCCTCAATCATGGTCGTAGCACCAAATGGCTCAATCGATTCTACAGGCGGTTTTACGACTTTAATCTCCACGGAATCCTCAATTTCAAATGGACACTCTGGTCCGCTCTGTATTTTTAAATTAAGCGTCCCTGGACCAGTCAATCCAGCGCCCCATTCAGCTTTTGGCTCCTCTATAGGACCTGAGACTGTCATTAAAATATTTTCTTTAAACACAATCATTTAGATTTTTACCGATATGTTCCAGACTCAATTGATGGAGTCTGGAACCGTCAGCTTTGGTTC
>CANRJU010000013.1 GCA_947631075.1 uncultured Lachnospiraceae bacterium | reverse complement strand
TTCTTCTTTTTTTGATCGGTGATGGTGATGTGCAATTATTTTTTAATTTCGGGAGAACTTTTTTTGCGAATCTACACTTTGCTTTGCAAAATGTTCCTATGACTGCCTCTGCTTCATGCAACTCCTCACAACAGATTGAATATTTGGAAGATGGCAGTTGTATAATTACTACAATCGATGAAACTATTTCTCCAGGTGGTAATTTTTCATTATGTAGCAAGACCATAACTAAAAGCAAAACTATGGAATATTGCGATGCCGATGGTACAATTTGCTGGGATTTAATTGTAAAGGGAACTTTTACCTATGACGGAAAAACGTCCAAATGTACTTCTGTCAGTTCAAATTCCCATTCTTATGACAACCACTGGCACCTGACCGGGCGAACAGCCACAAAGGAGGGGAGCACAGCATATACATCCGTAGTGGCTAAACGTTATGAAGGTGATACTTTAGAGAAGACACTTAATCCTACTCTTTCACTGACCTGCAGCCCTACCGGCACTTTTTCGTAGTAGTTTCACAGGGCAGGGAGATCAGTGAGGAGATGCTTGTATAACAATACAGATTATGCTCACTCGAAATCAGAAAAATTATATTTGATTGTTATGAATAGAAAAAGGGGCCCCTGTCAGCCCCTTTTTCTATATATATTTTTATCTTCTTTTATAATTTTTATAATACCGGTTCCGGTCATATTTCCTGCTGCGCCTTCTATTTTTCTGGACTTTTTTATAGCGGTTTCTCCTCTCCCGCTGTTCCCGGCCCAGCCTCATCTGCTGGATAATATAGGACACGGCGAATCCCGCTACGAGAATCAGAATGACCACGACGGCCACCTTCTTCCACGGGAAAGGATCCCGGGACGCCTTTTCCACCGCGTCGTCGAACCACTCCGACATATCGATGCTGTCATTCAGCGTGGGAAGCCCCGCGTTCTTGTAGTAAATCTCCGAACCGCCCACCTCTTTTCCATCATAGGTGTAAACAATTCTTCCGATCGCGTTTTTCCCGTCCGGGCTGGTCCGCGGCGCGTCGTAAAACTCGACCTTCTTCTCCGTCTGATCCAGGGACACGTCCTTGGGGAGAAGGACGCCCGCGTCCTCGTCAATGGTGAGAGAACTGTATTTGTCGTTAAAATACGGGCTGAATCTGGTAAAAAAGGCGGAACCGCTCAATTCCTTCACCGAGCTCTCCTGAATCGGATACCTCTTGTAATTTTCAAAACAATAATTCATCAGCTTTATGGTGTCGCTGTACTCGTTCAAGTCGTTCCAGGGAGCCTCCGATCTCAGAATGACGGACACCAGCGTCATATCGTCTTTTTTCGCGTAGGTGACGAGGGTGTACCGGCACTTCAGCGTATAGCCCGTCTTTCCTCCCACGCAGTATTCATACACATACTGTGGATAATTGCCCGCCACCAGCATCCCGTGATGGTTGACCAGCGCGTGGCCGTCCTTCGCCTTGTTCGTCCTTCCGATATTATAGCGCTTCGTCCCGGTAATCTTCGCGAAATCCGGATTCTTGAACGCCGCCCTGGCAATCAGTCCCATGTCGTGAGCGGTCGTGTAGTGATTCTTCAGCCAGAGGCCGTTTGTATTGGCAAAATGGGTCCCCGTACAGCCCAGCTCCTTGGCCCGCTCGTTCATCATATTCACATAATTTTCCGTGCTTCCCGCGATATGCTCCGCCACGCCGTTACATCCCTCGTTGGCCGACATCAGGAGAATAGCGTAGAGGCTGTCCTCCATGCTGATCTTCTCCCCGGCCTTGATGTTGATATTCGACGCGCCGCTCTCCAGCTGCAGCGCCTGCGGCGAGTAAGTCACCGTCTCATCCATGGTAGAATTTTCAATGGCGAGCATCGCCGTCATGACCTTCGTAATACTGGCGGGGTACTGCTTTTTATTGATATTTTTCTCATACAAAACAGTCCCGGACTGCACGTCCATCACAATCGCCGACTCCGCGGCCAGCTGCAGGTTCTTTGCCTGGGCGCTCCTCACCGGGCCGGGCGCCAAAATTCCGGCTGTCATGAACAGAAAAAACAGGATGCCTATTTTCTTTTTCATAGCAATCTCCATTCCGGAGCGTTTGCGCGTTAAAAATCATTGCATCAGCATGATTTTTAACGCTGATCTCCATTCTTTATTTTTAAAAAATCATTTGCACTTACTCTTATAATACACGATTTTGCAAGATTTTCCAAGTTCCTATTTCTTTTTTCCCATTTCTGTGGTAAAATTACTGGGACGCGTTCATCGCGATAGCGCAATAAACAGGAGGGCTCTATGCGGCTACGAAACATCAAAGGTTCCAAAGAATATATCGACAAAAGTCCCTTTGTCATCCACGACCCGGAGCATTACAAGGGCAAATGGCATACATTTTTTCACAATCGGCATCCCCTGCACTTAGAGATCGGCATGGGAAAGGGTCAGTTCATCCACGCGCTGGCGGAGGAAAATCCCTCTGTCAACTACCTCGGTATCGAGATGTATTCCAGTGTTCTCTACCGGGCGCTGGAGCACCGGATTCTCACCGATCTGGACAACCTTTATTTTCTCCGCTTTGACGCCAGATATCTTTTGGATATATTCGACAAGCACGAGGTGGACCGGATTTATCTGAACTTTTCCGATCCCTGGCCCAAGGACCGTCACGCCAAGAGGCGGCTCACCAGCCCCGGCTTTCTCACAATGTACGACCACATTTTGACGCCGAACGGGTTTATCCAGTTCAAGACGGATAACCGCCCCCTCTTTGATTTCTCTCTGGAGTCCGTGCGGGACTCCGGCCTGTGGCATGTCGACGAGCTCACTTACGACCTGCATCACAGCGAATTTCTGGAGGGAAATATCATGACGGAGTACGAGAGCCGCTTCGTCTCGGAGGGGCACCCCATCTGCCGCTTCGTCATTTCCCGCTGACGCGCGCCTTAGAACAGGAACATTTTCCCTCTTTTTTCATATACTTATTATAAAAAATAAGCTCGATAACTTATTTTTTCACAATGTGAGCATAGTTCACAATGTGAACATAGTTTGCTATGGCGAACTTGTTCGCTCAGAAATAATAATTAATATAGTGTGAAAAATAAGCTCGATAGCATATTGTTTCACAATGTGAACTATGTTCACATTGACTATTTGTGCCGGGGCGTCACAAATAGTTTTTGATGGCAGATGAGAAACTGCTACGCAGCTTTCTCATCGCCCCGTCGCGTAAACGCTCCGGAATGGAGATTAGGTTGAAAAAAAAGAGGGTTTTTTCGTGGCAAATTTTTTAAATCCAAACAATCTGAAGCGCAAAATTTCTCGCACGCTATATCAAAAAAAAATATCATTTTTCCTTGAGCGCCTTCTTCGCTCTCTGGATGAGGTTGAAAAGCTACTCGGAATCCGATAAATCGTACTCCTTTCTTTTCAGGGAGCGCTCGATCATAAGGTTTGCGAGGTACATGAGTACGGCCACGGCGGGCACGCCCAGAAACATTCCCAGCGCCCCGAAGTACGCTCCTCCCACCGTCACTCCGAAAATTACCCAGAGCGGCTTGATGCCCGTCAGGTCCCCCAGAATCCTGGGACCCAGGTAGAGGCCGTCGAACTGCTGCAGCACCAGAATCATAATGGCAAAAATCAGCGACAGCTTCGGATCGATAAACAGGTACAGGAGCACGCCCGGCACCGCACCGATGATGGGGCCAAAGTAGGGAATCATGTTGGTCACGCCCACGATGATGCTCATGAGCAGGGGATACGGCAGCCGCAGAATGCTCATGGCGACGAAGCAGATAATTCCGATAATCAGGGAATCCAGCGCTTTTCCAAACAAAAATCCATTGAAAATATGGTTGCACTCGCAGATGGTGTTCCATATGGACGACGCATGTTTTTTCGGTACAATAGCATAAACTACCTTTTGAAGGGATTTCACCAATCTCTTACTATCAATGACAATATAAATGGATATGATCAGTCCCATAAAAATATTGTAGACCATGCCGAACAGAGACGTGGACAGCCGGTACAGGTAAGGCGCGATGGTAGTGCCGTGATACATAATATTGTCAAACAGATTGCTCTTGACATATTCCATAATATCGCTGAGATTGATAAACGGCAAAATCTGATTGATCTTGTCCGTATTATTTATCATATAGTGATAGCCGTGCTCTATGCTCTCCCGCAGGTCCTGCCCGCTGTCTTTTAACTGCGGATAAATGTAAACGATCAAAATCGTGATTGCGCCCACCACAATCATATAGGAAATGATGACGCTGACCGCCTTTTTGATTTTCATCCCCCGGCCGGGCTTGCACTTGTCCAGCAATTTCTCAAAAGCGTTCACGATGGGTTTGATCAGATACGCAATAAAGAACCCTACAATGAACGGGGCAATGACCGACAAAAAGTTTCCCACAATGGCCATGGTATTGTCCCAGTAGACCACCACACAGATGGAAATCGTGATCAGTATCACAAGCGCAATAATATACCGGCAGTTGTGCAGAAAGCTTTTTAACATCTTGTGGTATTTACCGTTGTTTTTGTTCATTTCTTCCTCCCAAATCTTTATTACATTTTTTTACTTATTTAATAAATAAAGGCTTGCTTTTTTCGATAAACTATTATATAATAATCATTGTTCAAAAACTTAAGCGCCATTAGCTCAGTTGGTAGAGCACCTGACTCTTAATCAGGGTGTCTGGGGTTCGAGCCCCCAATGGCGTACTCCCGAGTCCTTGTTTGGCAGACCTGCAACTGCTGGGTGAGGGCTTTTTTTATGCCCTTTCCCGGCGGCTTAATCAGCCGCCCATTTTTTTAGCCTGCTCCAAGGACTGGCTCTCCTCCTCCGACAGCGCCACGAACACTTCTCCGGCCTTCACTTCTTTGATATAGGTGTAGCAGCCCTCCGTGTTGCTGTGCATGGAATTTAAGATAAATCCGTCGTTGTCTTTGGTCAGCAGTGTCAGCGCGAAGCTGAGCGTGCCGCCGATCTCCTTGAACGCGTCGTACTTCACGATTCCGATTTTCTGATATGTCTGCAAGAGGTTCATGTCGATGCCATTGAGGCGCACGTCGATTTCTCCCAGCTTCTCATTGATGTAATCCATATTTTCAAATTTTTTCTTAAAGGCGTCCTCCAGGCTCTTTCCCTCGGATCCATTCATAAACGCCTCATATCTCTTTCTCAGTCCGCTGCACTTCGCCAGCAGCACGATGCAGAACACGATCAGCGCCAGAATCAGTACCAGACTGATTAGTACAAACAGGTCGGCGTCCAATCCAAAATCAGAAAATTTAAACATCTTTCTTCCTCCTTGTGAACATATGTTCTATTATTTAAAATACCCTAATATCTTCTCTAATTCCTCCGGGGAATAATACTCGATCTCGATTTTTCCCTTTTGCTCCGTCTTGCGGTTGATTCTCACCTTCGTTCCCAGCTTCTGCTTTAGCTGCTCCTCCAGGTCCCGATAGACAAAGTCATTCTTCAATTCCTTTTTGGGCGCCTTCTTGGCAGGATTATTGATGGACTTCACTAACTTCTCCGTCTCGCGGACGCTGAGCTTTTCGTCAAAAATTTTGGACGCGATGGTGTACTGCTGCTCCGGATCCGACAGCCCCAGAAGGGCTCTGGCATGTCCGCTGGAAATGCTCTCATTGATAAGCAGCTCCAGCACCCTCTCATCCAGCTTCAAAAGACGCAGGGAATTTGTGATGGCCGTTCTGCTCTTGGACACCTTTTCAGCCACTTCGTCCTGTTTCAGATTGTACTCGTCGATAAGGCCCTGGTAGGCTCTCGCTTCTTCTACCGGATTCAGATCCTCCCGCTGAATATTTTCAATCAGCGCTACCTCCATAATTTCCTGGGGGGAGTAGTCTTTGATTACCACGGGAATCTCCTTCAGCCCTGCCATCTTGGCGGCCCGCCATCTTCTCTCCCCGGCAATAATCTCATAATAGTCCTTCTGCTTGCTGACTACCAACGGCTGAACGATGCCGTGCAGCTTAATTGATTCGCTCAATTCCAGAAGGGAATCCTCGTTAAAATTTTTGCGGGGCTGCCTTCTGTTGGGTTCCACATCATTTATATTTAACACCGTCTCGCCGGTGCCCGGATTTTCCTTTTCACTGCCCCCTACGCTTTTCGGCGGGATCATAGAATCCAGTCCCTTGCCAAGTCCCATTTTCTTTGCCGCCATCTCATTTGCTCCTTTCAATTACTTCTTCTGCTAGCGCCATGTACGCCCTGGCTCCCGTCGATCGGCTGTCATACTCCGTGATCGGAAGTCCGTGACTGGGCGCTTCCGCCAGACGAACGCCCCTGGGAATGATGGTATCGTAAATATGCTGATTCAGATTATTTCTCACATTTTCAATAACCTGCATGGAGAGATTAGTCCTCCCGTCATACATGGTAAATACGACGCCGTTGATATTGAGTTTCGGATTCAGCCTGTCCTTCACCAGATTGATCGTATAGATCAACTGGCTCAATCCCTCCAGCGCGTAGTACTCGCACTGAATGGGAACCAGCACGGAATCCGCCGTCGTCATGGCGTTGATTGTCAGCGAGTTCAGAGACGGCGGACAATCTATGATAATAAAATCATAGTGATGATCGATCTTCGTGACAATATCTTTTAAAATATAATTGCGGTCCTCCATGTCCATAGTCTCAATCTCGATACCCGCCAGATTGACATTGGCCGCCAGCACGTCCAGATTTTCAAAAACATCCTTCTGGACACACTGACTGAATGTGCAATCACCGATCATCAACTGATACACCGTGGTATCCAGTTCATCCTTATCTATGCCAAGACCGCTGGACGTATTGCCCTGCGGATCCATGTCAATGACCAGCACCTTTTTCTCCTTCTTAGCCAGCGCGGCAGCCAAATTGATTGTTGTCGTAGTTTTCCCCACTCCGCCCTTCTGATTGGCAATTGCCATAATCTCGCTCATACTTTTCCTCCATTCTGATTCCCTTTTGCGTTCTCATATATTATAGCACTTTTATATATACATTGCCATATATTTTTATAATGGCTGCTTTTTTATTTTACCCGGCTTTCTGGGATACTTCTCCTTTGTAGATTCATTTTTCCGTATAAATAAGAGAAATCGTTCTTCCCCGTCTCCCAGTGAATACGGCTCGACCGTTTCGACTGAACAACCCAGTTCGCTCAGCGAATTACGCGACTGCTCCATTTCCTCCGCATATCGCCTGCCCTTATAGGAGACAAAAAAGCCATTCATCTTCACAAACGGAACGCAATATTCCAAAAGCATCGGCAGTTCCGCCACTGCACGGGAAACCACATAATCAAATTGTTCTCGGAACTGGCCGTCCCGTCCATAATCTTCCGCCCGACCGTGATATAGTTCAACATGTTCCAACCCCAGTTCACGGACAACAATTTTCAGAAAATCAATTCTCTTTTGTAGGGAATCAACTAAAGTAATCCGCCAGTTTGGAAAGAGTATTGCCAGCACCATTCCGGGAAAACCCGCGCCCGTTCCCAAATCCAAAAGACGAATTGTTTCACAATCCGATAAATGTTTCACGTGAAACATTATTGAGGCGGAATCAAAAAAGTGCTTCCATATGACATCTTCGTACTCTGTAATTGCCGTGAGATTAATCTTAGTATTCCACTTAATTAACAATTCATAATATTTTTCAAATTGCTCGACCTGCCAATCGGTGAGCAAAATGCCCTTATCGCCAAATATGGTTTGAACTTTACTTTCACTCATCGATTCATGTCTCCCGTCTCAGAATTGCTCCTGTGTGAATACTGTTCCAAATACACCAAAAGGACTGAAATGTCCGAGGGAGAAACTCCGCTGATTCGCGCCGCCTGTCCCACCGATTCGGGCTGGATATCTGTCAATTTCTGAATTGCCTCCAAACGCAGGCTTCCAATGGCGGAGTAGTCAATTTCTTTTGGAATTTTTTTCTTTTCCAATTTATAAAACTGTTCTACCTGTTTCATCTGGCGCTTTATATATCCCTCGTATTTCAAATGGATATTTACCTCGTCCCGGACTTCCTTGGAAAGAGGCGGTCGCTCGGAATCGATCTCACTCAAAATATCATAGGAAAGCTCCGGCCTCTTTACCAGCTCTGCCAGAGAAATGCCACTGACCAGAGGGGTACTCTTATACCGGCTCAAAAGGGACTGAACTTTTTCTGTATTTCCCACATAAGTATTTTTGACTCGCTCTGTCTCCTCATCAATCTGCCGCAATTTTTTCTGAAACTGATGATAGCGTTCCTCCGATATCAATCCCACCTCATAACCGATGGGAGTCAGCCGCTCGTCCGCATTGTCCTGTCTCAAGAGCAGACGATACTCGGCGCGAGAAGTCATCATCCGATAAGGCTCGTTGGTTCCCTTGGTCACAAGATCGTCAATCAACACGCCAATATATCCCTGGGAGCGGTCGATGATAACCGGCTCTTTTCCCTGTATTTTTCTCGCGGCGTTAATCCCGGCAATCAATCCCTGGGCGGCCGCCTCCTCATAACCGGAACTTCCGTTGGACTGGCCCGCGCTGTAAAGTCCCTTTACTTTTTTTAATTCCAGGGAGGGGAGCAGCTCCAGAGAATTAATGCAGTCGTACTCAATGGCATAGGCATTTCTCACGATACGGGCGTTCTCCAATCCCGGCACGGTAGCGTACATTTTCTGCTGAACGTCCTCCGGAAGCGAGCTGGACATTCCTCCCACATACATTTCATTGGTATAATTTCCCTCCGGCTCGATAAAAACCTGGTGTCGGTTTTTATCAGAAAAGCGCACCACCTTGTCCTCAATAGAGGGACAATATCTGGGTCCCGTTCCCTTGATGTAACCGGAATAGAGAGGCGAGCGGTCCAGGTTGTCCATAATGATTTTATGGGTCATCTCATTGGTATAAGTCAGCCAGCACTTGACCTGCTCTCGCTGAATATCCTCCGGCTTATTGGTAAATGAAAAAGGAACAATTTCTTCGTCGCCGTACTGGGGCTCCATCTTTGAGTAGTCGATGGTATTTCCATCCATGCGGGCCGGGGTCCCCGTCTTAAAGCGCCGCATATCAATTCCCAGTTTTTTCAGGGAATCTGTCAAATGAGTCGCCGGCTGCAGACCGTTCGGACCCGAATTTACAGAACAATTACCTGTGATACACCTTGCATTTAAATAAGTGCCCGTGCAGAGGACGCAAACCCTGCATTTATAGACAGTTCCCGTGTTTGTCCGAACTCCCGCGAGCGCTCCGTCCTCGGTCAGAATATCCGTGATTTCTCCCTGGCGGATGGATATATTTTCTTCCTGCTCCAGCACCCGCCGCATGGACTGGGTGTAATCCCTCTTGTCCGCCTGGGCCCGGAGAGAATGCACCGCCGGTCCCTTCGACTTGTTCAGCATCTTTGACTGAATAAAAGTCCGATCGATATTTTTTCCCATCTCGCCCCCCAGCGCGTCCACCTCCCGCACCAGATGTCCCTTAGAAGTTCCCCCGATATTGGGATTGCAGGGCATCATGGCAATACTGTCCACGCTGACCGTAAAAAGAACCGTCTTTACCGAGAGCCTCGCCAGCGCCAGCGCCGCCTCGCACCCGGCGTGTCCCGCTCCCACCACCACCGCGTCGTATTCCTCAATTCGATTCTGCTCCTCCAATTTTTCCATACTCCTCTCATATCTCAACACAAAACAACATAAAACTTTTTAATGCAAATTTTATTGACAAACATACAACTTGCCAAGACAATTTTAAATTTTATTGATATAAAAATTGCGCTAGCAATTTTAGACATACAACTTGCCAAGGCAAGTTGTATGTTACTTCCCCATACAAAAATCCTTAAATATTTTATCCGCGATATCATCCTCCACGGTCTCGCCGATAATTTTTCCCAGAGCCTCATAGGCGTTATACAGATCGATGGAATACAAATCTTCCGGCATTCCGCCGTCAATACTCCCAATCAACTGATTCAGGCTCTCCGCCGTATTCACAAGTTCCTGCTTCTGCCTCATATTTGTAATATATATTTCATCATTATAAGAAATCTTTTCCTGATAAAAAATTTCCAGCAGATATTGTTCCAGTTTTTCCAGACCCGTTCCATTGGCCGCGGAAAAAGGAAATATTTTTTTGCAATCCGCGAAGGGAATTTCCTCCTCTGAAATCTTCAGCTCCAAATCGCATTTATTCAAGAGAACGACCCCCGGATACTCCCTCACCCTCTCCAGCACAATCCGGTCCTCCTCCGTCAGCTCCCGGCTGCCGTCCAGAATACAGATGACAAAATCCGCGCTCTCCACCGACTTCATGGCCTTCTCAATTCCAATTTTCTCAATGGCGTCCTCCGTATCGCGGATTCCGGCCGTGTCGATCAGGCGGAGAAGCACCGACCCAATCGTCATTTCCTCCTCCAGCGTATCTCTTGTAGTACCGGCAATGTCCGTCACGATGGCCCGGTCCTCTCGCAAGAGGCAATTCAAAAAAGAAGATTTTCCCACGTTGGGTTTTCCCACAATGACCGTCCGGATTCCCTCTTTCACGAGCCGTCCGTTCTGGCTGTTGGCGATGAGATGGTCCACCCTCTCTTTTAATTGCAGGGCGTGCTCCCTCGCCCTCTCCGGAAAATCCTCCAGGGAAATATGTTCCGGGTCATCCAGCGCTGCCTCCAAAAAAGCCAGATCGTTCAAAATAATTTCTCTCAGATGAATTATTTCTTCCTTAACTCGGCCCCTCAGCTGCGACATGGAATTGCCGAGAGCCAGCCTGCTCTTTGACTGGATCACATCCATGACCGACTCCGCCTGGGACAGATCGATTCTCCCATTGAGAAAAGCCCTCTTTGTAAATTCGCCCGGCTCGGCCACCCGGACCCCCTGCCTCACCAGAAGATCCAAAATAAGCTGACAGATAAAATAGCCGCCGTGGCAGTGAATCTCCACCACGTCCTCCGCGGTATAGCTTCTGGGCGCCCTCATAATCAGAACCAGAACTTCATCCACCCACTCATTTTTCTCATCCCGGATAAATCCATAGTGAATCGTGTGGCTCTCGCGTTTTTCAAGATGAATGGATTCCCCTTTTTTATTCACAAATATTTTGTTCACCGATTCAATCGACGTTTCGCCGCTGACCCGGATTACGCTGATGCTTCCATTTTTGGAGGAAGTGGCGATAGCGGCAATGGTCTCCTGATAAAACATATTTCTCTCCATTTCTGAGCGAACAAGTTCGCGATACAATTTTGCTTCCGCTCTTAAAACAATGTTCACATTGAACATTGTTCACATTATTCAGAAAAAGGCTGAATCATAAGATCCAGCCTTTCACACTTGCCATTAATCTCTTTTTTCAGAATATGATCTTTTTCGGTCCCTCGAATAATAATTGTTTCTTCTCTTATAATTATTATTTCTCCTCGGCAGCTCCGAAGCATATTCCTTATTCAAGGTAACCACCACCTTACGCATAGGCTCCTCGCCCTCGCTGTGGGTGTCCACATACTTATCTCCCTGCAAAGCCGAGTGGATAATGCGCCTCTCGTAAGGATTCATTGGCTCAAGAAAAGCGGGCCGTCCTGTCTTTTTTACCTTCTTGGCGACATTTCTCGCCAGATTCTCGATAGTTTCCTTTCTTCTCTGACGGTAATTCTCCGTGTCCATCTTGATCTTGACATAATTTTCAGATTTCTTATTTGCCACCAGAGACGTCAGATATTGAAGGGCGTCTAACGTCTGTCCCCTCTTGCCGATGAGCATCCCCATCTCGCTTCCCTTCAGCTCGACGTTCATAACGCTCTCCGCCTCATCGAAATCAATAACCACCTCTACCGTCAGATTCATAGCGCCGAATACTTCATCTAAAAAGCTGCGGACAGAACCCTCAATACTCTCTTTTTTGCGGACGCGAATCCTGGCCGGCTTGCTGAAAAGGCCGAGGATTCCATTCTTTTCTTCCTCAATAATTTCATACTCAATCTGATCCGAGGTAGTCTCCATCTGAATCAGCGCGTTCGTCAATGCTTCATCTGACGTTTTAGCAGAAAATTCTTTCCACTCTTCCATTTATAAATACCTCCTATTTATCCTTGCCATTTTTCCCGGCCAGCATATGAGCGTATCCGGCAATGCTCCCCTTCTCATAATTCTTCTGAACATTCTCATAATCAGAATCGTTATCGGCATCGCCGTCCTGCTCCCTATTCTGATACGAAGTGGCCGTCTTAATGGATGACGTTCTCGTCTTGGCGTATTCCTCCATCTGGCGGTTCATTTCTTCCCTCTTGGCAGATTTCTTGGCAGCCTTGTCCTTATTTTTCTCAATCAGCTCGTCCAGAGAAACCTTATCCATCTTCCTGTTAATAATAACCGCCTGGACAATGCGGAACAAACTTCCGGTGATCCAGTAAAGTCCGATACCGATATTCAAACTCAGACAGAAAAATCCGGACATGACCGGCATGACATAATTCATCATCTTCATGGACTGCGCCATGGAATCCTGGCTGTTATTGCTGCTGGTATCGGTCCCGCTCTGGATGACCTTCGTATTGACAAACTGCAATGCCATAGCCAGAACCGGTATCAGAAAAGCAATCCATCCGTAGGGATGATTCGGATCCTTGAAAAATGTCATCGGGCTGACATTTACATCCAGTCCAAGGAAAATTCCTGCTTCCGGCTTTCCGAGCTCCGTCACATAATTGCCCATGTTGTACATGACACGGTACAGACAGTACATAATCGGAAATGTGATCAGAAGGGGAAGGCAGCCGCCAAAGGGACTGATTCCGTACTTGGCGTACACATCCTGCGTCTCCTGGCTCATCTTCATCTGAGAAGCCTGATCCTTCTTGTTCTTGTACTTTTTCTGAATCTCCATGATTTCCGGGTTGATCCGGGACATCAATCGGGTGGATTTCTGCTGTTTGGCATTGAGCGGGTACATCAGCAGATACACCACAATCGTAAACAGCACAATACAAAGACCCGTATTGTGAATTCCGATCGTGTGGTATACGACCCAGTCTATGCCGGAGAGTATCTCACCAAAAATCCAATATAACCAATTAAACAAATCAATATCCTCCTGCTGTCACGGCACAGGATCGTAGCCACCCTTGTGAAAAGGATGGCAGCGCAAAATTCTTTTCACAGCTAAAAAACCACCTTTCCACGCACCATACTTCTGGATTGCCTCTACGGCATACTCCGAACAACATGGCGTATAGATGCAGGTAGGTGTTCTTTTCAGTGGTGATATAAATTTTTGATATATGTGTAACACTGCCAAAAATATTCGCTTCATACAATCACATTTTCAAAATTCCATGCAATTTTAACAAATGAATCACTGCGCCGTCAACATCTTCAAATTTTTTGTCTTTTACCTGACTTCTGGCAACAATCACAATTCTGCTGCCCTCTCTCACAAATGCGTCATTCTTACGAACGGATTCTCTCAACAACCTGGTGACGCGATGACGCACAACACTATTACCGACTTTCTTGCTGACAGAAAATCCATAACGACTGGGACCACTCTCCCCTGTTAAAACATACATCACCAGATACTTATTAGCCTTTGACCGGCCTCTCTTGTAGACCTTCTGAAATTCGGGATTCTTCCCTAACTTTTCAAACAAAGCATCTTTCCCTCACGCCGCATAGGCCACAGCGGTGACCTTATGCGGACAGCTTCTTTCTGCCTTTTGCTCTTCTTCTGGCAAGTACCTTTCTTCCATCCGAAGTACGCATTCTCTTGCGAAAACCATGAACCTTAGATCTGGATCTCTTTTTCGGCTGATATGTCATTTTCATTGCGATACACCTCCTTCTCTCCACATTAAAAACAAAATCCGTATCGTGTCTAATTATATTATCAATTTTTTCAATAGTCAAGCAAATCTTTGTATTTATCCACAAATTTCATCTATTTTTTTTCAAAAAGTGCTAATACAAATTGATTTTACCTCCATTTTGTAGTACAATAAAAATGAATGTTTTTACCCATATTCAGTTTTTTTAGAGATAGGCAGGAAATTTGCATGGAAAATCAAATTAGAGACAAATGGAGCGAAATAATTACATATCTGAGGGATGAATTTGATATCAACAGGGTACTTTTTCGTACCTGGATTGAGCCATTGCAGATCGTATCCTGTGAAAATGACACTCTTACGATCGCCATCGACGAGAGCAGGCAGGGGGATATCCTCAATCTGATTGACAAAAAGTACCGGATTCCCTTTCAGATTGCCGTCGAAGTGGCTACCGGGCTTCAGGTCGAAGTGGCTTTTATCTACACGAAAGACATCAATCCGAAAGAAGTTTCTTCCTATATAAATAAGGATTCCCGTTCCACTTCCTTAGAGGAGAAGTATCCGTTTTTAAAAAATGGACACTCCTTCGACACGTTCGTAGTCAGCGGGAGCAACAATATCGCTTACGCCGCCGCCGTGGCTGTGGCCGAGAATCCCAACGGGCAGATTTACAATCCCCTGTTCTTATACAGTGGGCCGGGCATGGGCAAGACGCACCTGATGCACTCCATCGCCCGCTACATTATTGAAAATCATCCGAGCTACCAGGTCACCTATACGACCAGCGAGGAATTTACCAACTCCGTCGTGGAGGCCATCCGTACCAACAAACAGAAGGGCGACACGGTCGCCACGGCCACGCTCCGGAAGAAATACCGCAACGTGGATATTCTCCTGATAGACGATATACAGTTTATCATCGGCAAGGAGAGCACGCAGATTGAATTTTTCAATACATTTGAGGCTTTATATCAGTCCGGCAAGCAGATCGTCATATCCAGCGACCGGCCTCCGAGCCAGATGGAGCAGCTGGACATGCGTTACCGCTCCCGGTTCAACTCCGGCATGACGATTGACATTCAGCCACCGGATTTTGAGACGAGCATGGCGATTCTGCGCAACAAGCAGGAAAACTCCGATATACAGCTAGACGACGTGATCTTAGAGTACATCGCCTCCAACATCAAGTCCAACATCCGTGACTTGGAGGGCGCGTACAACAAGATCCTCCTCTACTCGAAGTTTACGAAGCCCAATCAGAACATCACTCTGGCTGAGGCGGAGAATGCTTTAAAGGACTTTATCTCGCCCAATGAAAAGCTGATGATCACAGCCGACTACATCATCGAGATTGTGACCGATCATTTTAACTTGGACAAGGACGCGCTTCTGTCTGACAAGAAAACGAGGAACCTCACGCTGCCGAGACAGATCTGCATGTATCTTTGCAGCGAACTGACAAGTCTTACACAGACAGAGATTGCCGCGAAGCTCAAGAGAAACAACCATACCACCGTTATCCACGGTGTCAACAAAATTAAAGAGGACCTTAATGTGGATAAAGAACTGGAAAATACCATTTCCATCATCAAGAAAAAATTAAATTCATGATGGATTGTGGACAACCTATCACTTTGAGGTGGATAGAAGGTAAACCAAACAGTTTTTACTATTTTTTACAATTAAACAGACCAACATCCTTCCACCGGAACTGACATTTTATAAATGATAGTTTTTATGGCTCTCATATGCCGGATTCCGTCGGTCTGAGGTTTAACCACATTTCCACAGCCTCTATTATTACTATGTACTAACTAAAACTTATTTATTATTTATATAAAAGACTGAAAGGAGTTATACACATTATGAAATTCACCTGTACGAAAAATGACTTTAACAATGGAATCAATATTGTTCTGAAGGCAGTACCGGGCAAGACGACGATGCCGATTCTTGAATGTGTGGTGATCGAGGCAAAGGACGGCCAGATTAAATTGACGACAAATGATATGCAACTGGGAATCGAGACGAAGATTCCGGCCCGGATCCAGCATGACGGCATTATCCTTGTCAACGCGAAGATGATCGCGGATATTGTGAGGCGCCTTCCAGATGAGGACGTGAATTTTGAGGTGGATGAAAATAATAATATACTTCTGTTCTGTGGAAAGTCCAAGTTTAACATTCCGGGCATTGACCACGAGGAATTTCCTATGCTGCCGAAAATTGAGGTAGATAATAAGATCGTCATCTCCCAGTTTACGTTGAAGGAGATGATTCAGCAGACGATTTTTTCAATTTCTGACAATGAGGCGAATAAGATTCTGACAGGAGAGCTGTTTGAGATTAACGGGGATGAGTTCCGGATTGCGTCTCTGGACTTAGTGCGCGTTTCCATCCGGAAGGTGCAGCTAAAGGAGAGCTACGACCACATTAAGGTCGTGATTCCGGGCAAGACGCTGAATGAGATCAGCAAGATATTGAACGGCGGCACCGAGGATGAGATCACGATTTCCTTCTCAAGAAATCATGTGCTCTTTGAATTTGACGACACGATGGTGATTTCCCGTCTGATTGAGGGCAATTTTTACAACATCGATCAGATGCTGAAAAATAATTATGAGACAAAGGTAAAAATCAATAAAAGGGATTTTTACGGATGTATTGACCGCGCCTCCCTCCTGCTCAGGGAGTCGGAGAAAAAGCCGGTGATTCTGCATATCCGGGACGACGAGATTCAGATGGAAATGAATACGAATATGGGTTCCATGGATGAAGAAGTTTCGGCGGAAAAAGAGGGAAAGGATCTCAATATCGCCTTCAATCCTAAGTATATTGTGGATGTGCTGAAGGTTATTGAGGATGAGGACGTGTACCTGTATTTGTTTAACTCCAATGCGCCCTGCTTTATTAAAAATAACGAGGAATCGTATATTTATCTGATATTGCCAGTTAATATGAATTGAAAGGAAGGGCAGCCATGCAGGAGATTACGATCAGAGATGATTTTATAAAGCTGGGACAGGCGATGAAGTTAGCGGGATTAGTCGGATCTGGCGTGGAGGCGAAAGTTCTGATTCAGGACGGCCTGGTCCTCGTCAACGGGGAAGTGGAGACGCGCCGGGGCCGGAAACTGGTGGTGGGAGATGAGTTTGAGTTTGAAGGAAACACAATTAAGGTTACTGCCTTATGATTATAAAATCCATTGAATTGTGCAATTTCCGCAATTATGAGAGAGAGCTGTTCGAGTTCGATCCCGGCACGAATGTCCTCTACGGGGACAACGCTCAGGGAAAGACCAACGTGCTGGAGGCCATTTTTGTGGGAGGCACTACCAGGTCGCACCGGGGCAGCAGGGATACCGAGATGATACGGGAGGACCAGAAGGAAGCCCACCTGAGATATTTTGTGGAAAAGAGGCAGCACGCCTTTAAGGTGGAGATTCACATGCGCCGGGGAGGAAAAAAGGGAATTGCCGTGGACGGGCTCCCGATTAAGAGCAGTAGCGAGCTTTTAGGGCTGTCCAACATCGTGTTTTTTTCGCCGGAGGATCTCGGCATCATCAAGGACGGGCCGGAGGAGAGAAGGCGTTTTATCGACATGGAGATGTGTCAGCTCAACAAAGCGTATTTATTTTATCTGACACAGTATAAAAAAGTTTTGAAACAGAGAAACGCCCTGTTAAAGCAGATTCAGGAAAAAAAAGCTCTGCGGGAGACGCTGGAGGTATGGAACAGTCAGCTTGTGGATCACGGGAAAAAAATTATATCCCTGAGAGGGGAATTTATCCAGGTTCTCCATGACATCATGAAGGAAAAGCATGAGAGCCTCACCGGCGGGCGGGAGAAAATTGATATAAAGTACAAGCCTAATGTGAGCCCGGAGCAGTTTGAAAATCAGCTTTTTTTGGAGGAAGACCGGGACGTCTTTCAGGGGACGACCACCGTGGGACCCCACCGGGACGACATGTCCTTTATGGTAGAGGGGAAGGACCTCAGAAAATACGGCTCCCAGGGGCAGAAAAGGACGGCGGCCCTGTCGCTCAAGATGGCGGAGATAGAAATTGTGGAAAACATAATCGGGGAAAAGCCGATTCTTCTCCTGGACGATGTGCTCTCCGAGTTAGACAGAAGCAGGCAGAATTATCTGTTGGAAAATATAAAGGGGATTCAGACAATCATAACCTGTACTGGTCTGGAAGAATTTGTGTCCAATGGCATCAATATTGACCGTACGTTTGAAATAGTAAATGGAGGTATCCGACATGGATAAAGAAAAAGAAGTTGTTTACGGAGCTGACCAGATTCAGATTCTGGAGGGGCTGGAGGCAGTGCGCAAAAGGCCCGGCATGTACATTGGAAGCACATCGGAGAAAGGGCTTCACCACCTTGTGTATGAAATTGTGGATAACTCTGTGGATGAAGCGTTGGCAGGTTACTGTAATGAGATTCAGGTATTTATCAACAAGGATAATTCGATTACTGTCATTGATAACGGGCGCGGTATTCCGGTCGGAATCAACCGGAAGGCGGGTAAACCGGCGGTGGAAGTTGTGTTCACAATTCTTCATGCCGGCGGCAAGTTCGGCGGCGGCGGATACAAGGTATCCGGCGGCTTGCACGGCGTAGGCGCCTCGGTAGTAAACGCTCTTTCCGACTGGCTGGAAGTAGAAATCCACCAGGAAGGGAAGAAATATATGCAGCGGTACGAAAAGGGAAAGACGATGTATCCGCTAAAACAGGTGGGGACCACAGACCGGCACGGAACAACCGTAACCTTTAAGCCGGACGCGACGATTTTCACCGAGACGACGGTTTTCGACTTCTCCATTTTGAAGCAGCGCCTCCGGGAAATGGCATTTCTCACGAAGGGAATAAAAATTATTCTCACGGATCTGAGGGAGGAACAGGAGCGCACGGAGACCTTCCACTACGAGGGAGGCATTAAGGAATATGTGCAGTATTTGAATAAACACAAAGAACCCTTGTATGAAAATATCATTTACTGCGAGGGACAGAAGATGGGAATTTATGTGGAGGTGGCTTTCCAGCACAACTCCGCCTACAATGAGGGCTGTTACAGCTTTGTCAACAATATCACGACGCCGGAGGGCGGCACGCATCTGGCGGGATTTAAGAACGCGCTGACAAAGACCTTTAACGACTATGCCAGAGCGCAGAAGATTTTGAAGGACAATGAGCCGAATTTGAGCGGAGAGGATATCCGCGAGGGACTGACGGCGATTATCAGCATCAAGATACCGGAGCCGCAGTTTGAGGGACAGACCAAGCAGAAATTAGGAAATACCGAGGCGAGGGGCGCTGTGGACGGCATCGTCAGCGAACAGCTGACCTATTTCTTAGAGCAGAATCCGACCGTGGCCAAGCTGATCTGTGAGAAGGCGCTCTTGGCGCAGCGGGCGAGGGACGCGGCGAGAAAGGCGAGGGACCTCACCCGGAGAAAGACCGCTCTTGACGGGACGAGCCTTCCCGGAAAGCTGGCGGACTGCAGTGACAAAAATCCGGAAAACTGCGAGATTTACATCGTGGAGGGAGATTCCGCCGGCGGGAGCGCCAAGACGGCAAGAGACCGCGCTACCCAGGCAATCCTGCCGCTGCGAGGAAAAATTCTCAACGTAGAAAAGGCAAGATTGGATAAGATTCTGGTAAATAATGAGATAAAGGCGATGATTACGGCATTTGGAACGGGAATATCCGATGATTTTGACATTTCCAAGCTGCGGTATCACAAAATTATCATTATGACGGATGCCGACGTGGACGGCGCGCATATCGCCACGCTGCTGCTCACATTTTTGTACCGGTTCATGCCGGATCTGATCAAAGAGGGGTATGTGTATCTGGCGCAGCCGCCTTTATACAAAATAGATAAAAATAAAAAGACGTACTACGCGTACAGCGATGAAGAATTGAACCGCACGTTAGAGGAAATCGGCCGGGACGGCAATAACAGTATTCAGCGTTACAAGGGCCTCGGCGAGATGGACGCGGAGCAGCTCTGGGATACTACGATGGATCCGGAAAAGAGAATTCTCTTAAAAGTAACTATGGACGAGGAGGAGTCCTCCGAGATTGACGTCACGTTTAATACGCTGATGGGAGATAAGGTGGAGCCGCGGCGCGAATTTATTGAGGCGAATGCCAAGTATGTGAGAAACCTGGATATTTAAAAAGCGAGGTAAGAAATGGAAGATAATATTTTTGACAAACCTGGATTTGACGCGATCAAGCCGGTAGATCTGAAAAAGACGATGGAAACGTCATATATTGACTATGCCATGTCCGTCATCGCGTCCCGCGCGCTGCCAGATGTGAGGGATGGCCTAAAACCGGTGCAAAGGCGTATCCTGTATGCCATGATCGAGCTGAATAATGGACCGGACAAGCCTCATCGTAAGTGCGCGCGTATCGTCGGTGATACAATGGGTAAATATCACCCCCACGGCGACAGCTCAATTTACGGGGCGCTTGTCAATATGGCGCAGGAGTGGTCTACCCGCTATCCGTTAGTGGACGGTCACGGAAATTTTGGTTCTGTGGACGGCGACGGCGCGGCTGCCATGCGTTATACGGAGGCCAGACTCAGCAAAATTTCGATGGAAATGCTGTCGGATATCAACAAGGATACCGTGGATTTCATGCCGAACTTCGATGAGACGGAAAAAGAGCCGACCGTGCTGCCGTCCCGTTTTCCCAATCTTTTGGTAAATGGAACCTCCGGCATCGCCGTCGGCATGGCGACGAATATACCTCCTCACAACTTGAGAGAGGTTATCAATGGTGTGATAAAAATTATTGATAATCAGGTCGAGGAGGACCGGGAAACCTCTCTGGAAGAGGTAATGGATATAGTCAAGGGACCGGACTTTCCGACCGGAGCCACGATTCTGGGGCGCCGGGGCATCGAGGAGGCGTACCGGACCGGTCACGGGAAAATCCGGGTGCGGGCGGTCACTGACATTGAATCTATGCCCAACGGGAAAAACCGAATTATCGTGACAGAGCTTCCTTTTATGGTAAATAAGGCGCGCCTGATCGAGAAAATCGCGGAATTACATAAAGACAAGAGAATTGACGGCATCACGGAGCTGCGGGACGAGTCCAGCCGCGAGGGAATGAGAATCTGCATTGAGCTGCGCAAGGATGTAAACGCTAACGTAGTGCTGAACCAGCTCTACAAGCACACGCAGCTGCAGGACACCTTCGGGGTAAATATGCTGGCTCTCGTGAACAATGAGCCGGTCGTCATGAACCTTTTGCAGATGCTCCAGTATTATTTAAAGCATCAGGAGGACGTCGTTACCAGGCGCACCCGTTACGATCTGAACAAGGCGGAGGAGAGAGCCCATATTTTACAGGGACTGCTCATCGCCTTAGACAACATCGACGAGGTGATCAAAATTATTCGGGGTTCCGAAACGACGGCTCTGGCAAAGGAGGGCCTGATCGAGAGATTTGCCCTGGACGACGTGCAGGCACAGGCCATCGTGGACATGCGTCTGCGCGCGCTCACCGGATTGGAGCGCGAAAAGCTGGAAAATGAATACGCGGAGCTCCAGAAAAAAATCGAGGAGTACAAGGCAATTCTGGCGGACAGAAAGATCCTTCTCGGCGTGATCAAAGAGGAAATCGGCCAGATTCGGGACAAGTACGGTGACGACCGCCGGACAAGCATCGGATTTGACGAATTTGATATTTCTATGGAAGACCTGATTCCTATGGAAAATACGGTGATTGCCATGACTCATCTGGGATATATCAAGCGGATGACCAGCGACAACTTCAAGAGCCAGCACCGGGGCGGCAAGGGAATTAAGGGGATGCAGACCATTGAGGAGGACTATATCGAGGACCTCTTTATGGCGACCACCCACCATTTTCTCATGTTCT
>CANRJU010000012.1 GCA_947631075.1 uncultured Lachnospiraceae bacterium | reverse complement strand
AAAATAGGCAAGGTGACGGATTTTCAGGCGCATATGCTGGAGCACCAGCTTGGCGCTTATACCGACTGCAACCATGGCCAGGGGCTTGCGGTCATTCATCCGGTTCTGTATCGTCATATGCTGCCGGAGGCGGCGCCGAAGTTTGCAAGACTCGCCGTCAATGTCTGGGGAATTTCTCCAGACGGCAAATCGGAGATGGAACTGGCAGAGGAATTTATCGATGCGCTGACGGCATTTATTAAAGAAATCGGTCTGCCGGGAACATTTTCCGAGATGGGAATTGGGGAGGATACGGACTTCAGGGCAATCGCGGAAAGTACCCTTCTCACCGGCGGTTGCTGCAAGAAATTCACGAAAGAAGAATTGCTGGAAGTTCTGAATGAGTGCAGATAGGGAGGAATGAACGGTGCGAAGCCGTGACGGATGAGGTTTATGGGAAACTGGGTTGAAAAGTCAGTCCTGTCTTAGTATAATTAGGGCAGGACTGATTAGATGTTGCTTTGTTAAAAAGAATTTATAGTGTGGCATTTCAACCAAATCATAGAAATGACCAGTTGTTAGTGTGTAATATCTATATTTTGAAAGGCATGATTTTATGAAAAAAGAGGAAAAACAGAGGCCAATTGTAGTAAGCTCTCATGATATTCAGTTGGATTCTAACTATGTCAGATGGATTTATGACGTTAAACAACGCTTCCGCAATACACAGATAGGAGCAGCAGTCAAAGTAAATTCTGAGCAGCTTTTATTTAATTGGAAAATGGGGAGAGATTTAGTTGTTCGAAAAGCGGAGGATATATGGGGATCCGGTATTGTGGAGCAGGTAAGTTTGGACTTGCAAAATGAATTTCCGGAAGCGAAAGGGTTTTCTGCTAGGAATCTTTGGAGTATGAAAAAATGGTATTCTTTTTATGCTCTTGCACCTGAATCTTATGGTTTATTGCAGAATCTGTCTGAACGGATTAACTCGGACAGTATAAAACTGCACCAAGTTGGTGCAGAAATTGCGGAATCTGAAAATAAAAAACTGCACCAAGTTGGTGCGGAAATGAGTTTTCCTACTGTTTTTGGATTTGTGCCATGGAGGCATCATGTCGAGATTATCTCCAGATGTAAATCAGTAGAAGAAGCATTGTTTTATGTACAGAAAACAATAGAAGAAGGATTAAGCAGGAGTGCTTTAATTGATATTATCAAAGCTGATTTATATCATAATTTTGGCGCTGCTATTACTAATTTTTCAGAGAGACTACCGGTGGTTCAGGGGAAATTGGCACAACAGATAATGAAAGATACTTATGATTTGAGTTTTGTATCATTACCGAGAGGATACGATGAAAATGCGTTAGAGGAAGCATTAGAAAAGAATATTACACAGTTTTTGCTGGAACTTGGAACGGGATTTGCATTTGTGGGAAGACAGAAGGAAATTGTTGTTTCTGGAAAAACTAGGAAAATTGATATGCTGTTTTATCATATTCGGTTACGATGTTATATTGTGGTAGAGTTAAAAGCGGTTTCTTTTGAACCGGAGTTTGCAGGAAAGTTGAATTTTTATGTAAATGCAGTTGATGAACTTATTCGTACACCAGACGATAATTCTACCATTGGGCTATTGATTTGCAAGGATAAAGACAAAACGGAAGTTCAGTGGGCATTTCAGGGAATCCAGACACCAATGGGTGTGGCCTCCTATGATAATATAAGACTGCAGGAGATCCAGACGCAGTTGCCTACGTCGGAGCAGATTCAACAGAGAATAAGTTTGGCAGAGGAAGAGTTTAGAATGAGAAAGCAGGATAATCAGAAATAACATGAAAACGAAACAAATATTGAAAATTATAGTTGATGTTCTCATGACAGCCACCCTGCTGCTTTTAATGTCGTACAGCTTGGCGTACGGCAGCAATCCCGCCGTCGGGGAAGCCGTTCATGAATGGCTCGGCGTCGGAATGTTTGTCCTGTTTGTTTTACACCATTTTTTGAATCGGAAGTGGAGCCACAGTGTATTTAAGGGGAAATATACGCCTTATCGTGTCGCGCAGACAGCCCTTGTAGTTCTTGTGTTTCTTACCATGTGCGGCTCCATGATTAGTGGCATCCTGCTGTCCCGTACCGTTTTTTCTTTTTTAGGAATAAGGGGCGGGCAGGCGGTGGCGAGGACCATACATATGCTGTGCGCTTATTGGGGATTTGTGTTTATGTCTTTGCATTTGGGGCTGCACTGGAATGTTATGCTCCATATGGCGGGGAGGCTCTGCAAAAAGGAATCGGCTGTCCGTTTTTGGACTGTCCGCATAATCGGCTGGCTGATTGCGGCCTATGGGGTGTATGCATTTTGGAAGCGCAGCATCCTTGGATATATGCTCCTCCGGAATCATTTTGTATTCTTTGATTTTGCGGAACCACTGGCGCTGTTTTTGATGGATTACCTTTCTATCATGAACCTATTTGTGTGCGCGGGGTATTATATTTCAAAAAATTTTTTATTGCAAAAGCAGCAGAAACATCATAAAATATAATAATAAAGCCGGAGAGCCAATGCTTAACAGAGTGCTTTCCGGCTTTTCCTGTCCGAAAACCCCGGATGTGGAGCGGCAATTCGTTTGATGTTAACTTAATGACATTGATTCAGAAAAGGAAACCGGAGGTGACGGCATATTGAAAAAATATATTTGGGGAATCCTCTACGGGATTTTGCTGACGGCCTTCACGGTATATGTATTGTTGGATACATTTGTCATCACCAAAGTTTACCAAACAGTCCCGCATGGAACCGAAAGCACAAATATGGCCGAACAAGACGATAACGGCACAGGTTCTCACGAGTCCGTATCTGAACAGCGGGATTTCCAGTCGAACGCAACTGTAGACAGCTATACGGATGACAATATTTCCATTTCCATCTCCGAATATGCAACAAACCATACGATGATCTATGTGGCGGATGTTCAGCTTTCCTCCGCAGAATATCTGAAAACCGCCTTTGCCAATGCTTCTTATGGGAGAAATGTTACAGCAAAGACGTCGGAGATTGCCGCAGAAAATCATGCGATCCTTGCCATAAACGGCGATTACTACGGCGCACAGGAAAAAGGATATGTGCTGCGAAATGGTGTTCTATACCGGAATTTCGCATCGAGGGATCAGGAGGATCTTGCCATATACAATGACGGATCTTTTGGAGTATTTGAGGAACAAAGCATTTCGGCGGATACGCTTCTGTCAAACGGCGCGGTTCAGATTCTCTCGTTTGGCCCGGCATTGGTAAATAACGGTCAAATAGCTGTCACAGAGAATGACGAAGTGGACAAAGCCATGGCAAGTAATCCCCGAACGGCCATCGGAATCATTAACGCTCTCCATTATGTCTTTGTCGTTTCCGATGGAAGAACCGGGGAAAGCGAAGGACTGTCGCTCTATGAACTCGCTGAATTTATGCAAAGTCTCGGCGTTCAAATTGCCTATAATCTTGACGGCGGCGGCTCATCTACCATGTATTTTAATGGAGAAATTGTCAACAAACCAACGACGAGCGGGAGAAGCATTAAGGAAAGGAGTGTGAGCGATATTGTATATATCGGGTATTGAGGGAAAAGGTTCAGAAACGGCAAAGACTGCCCTTGTTTATTTGATACTCTCTGTTTTTTGTGCTTTGTTCGGAGCAGTATATGAATTGTTCAGCCATGCGGTCTATTCCTTTTATATGATCTATGCGTTTGGCTTTCCGCTGGTCGGAGGCGCGCTGCCCTATGGAATTCTTTCCGCTTTTCATTTAAGCAAATCTTCTTCGGCGCTTGCAAGAAATTTATATCATTCCGGGATTGCTACGCTTACTGTAGGAAGTATTGTCCGGGGCGTTCTTGACATATATGGGACAACAAACAGTCTGTCCCGGTATTATTGGTTTGTCGGCATTTTTGCTGTCGTTGCAGGAGTTGTGATCGGTAGTATCCGTCCGTTTCTCCGGAAAAAGGTATCTTAAATAAGCAGATGCAGGAGACAGTGGAAGTTTTTTTTTCTAAGGAATAACATTAAAAAATAAGATTAGTTGGAGGCAAGGCAGAATCATGGTAAAAAAAATAGAATATACCCATAAGATATGGAATATGTCAGAAAATAACAATATTTGTTGTTTAATAGAAGAATTTGCACAGGAGCCTGATACAGAATCAGAGATCTTTGAGGAAATTACTGACTGTATCTGGGATTCGGGGAGTTGTAAACCAATTTTTTATGCGGTTATACCATATCTTATTGAAATAGCATCAAATCTTGACTATAACGCTGCAAAAGACCTATGGTGTTATTTAGGAAGCTGGATTTCCGTCCAAGACAAATATCGAACTGATATATCTGGGGATGTTTTAGAGTTATTTGATTTATCCTTAAAGACTGCCCAAAAAGAGTGTATTCGTCAAATTGTTTCAGTTGAAAAAATTGAAACCGATGATGCGCTATATCTTTATGCAGGATTGTTTGCGTTCGCAAAGCATAGGATTGGTTATATGACAATGGGATCCTATAAAGATGATATTGTAGGTGTCTCTACAACAAAATGCAGATTGGGGCACTTGAATGATGTTATGGTTTATAATTCAGGAATTGTACCATTTGATTATGAAGAGTGTTCACATGATGTGCCAATGGCAGAGTTTAAATCTTCTGAAGGAAATAGCGATCCTCAAAATCCATGGATAGATTTTTTAGATAAATTCGAAAATGTTCTAAATTATGGGGAAGTAAGTGAGGAAATAAAATCACATTTGCTCTTGGCAGAAAGCATTGTGAAGAGCGGTATAACATCTGCTTTGCCAATGAGGTATGCTTTTTCTTTATATGGAAGTTTATTATATTGTAACGGCTCCCATGACGAAGGTAAACGGATTTTACATGGATGGGACAAGATTATTTGCGATGAGTGTGGGGAGGAATTTGTTTTTGCAGATGGGTGGTGTGAAGATATATGGTAATAATATGAGAATACGCAATATAGTATGATATACGTCGGGTGTATATTTCTTTCACAAAAATTTTTTATTGCAAAAGTGGCAGAAACATCATAAAATATAGTTAGGAAAGTATGAGTAAGAAAGATGACTATGCAAATGATTGTTATACTGGCATTACGATAATGGGAATGAGCCATACTGTTAAAGGAGGTGTTTCTTATGGCAACTTCAAGCATCACAAAAAATTTTGTCATTTCCGGCAAGGAACAGGTGGAGATGTTCGTCAATGCGATTGAGGAATCTGCCAAAAACCGTCCTGTGCGAGCTCCTGTATCCGTAAAATTTATTGAAACTGAAGAAGAATTACGGGAATTGATGAGATTTAGGAAAATGAAAGAAAAGGAGAGATCAAATTTCACAGTTTGACACCAGACAGACGAAATCAAGTGCAGACGAACCGCATGAGCTTGTGCAGCTTTTAAGGCTTCTTTAAGATGAAATCAAAATTTTATAGTAGTAACTTGAAGATATATGGAGGTACAGATGTCCCAACCAATCTTACGACACAGCATACTACCGGTGTGGAATGAAGATTCCCGCGTGCTGATTCTGGGGAGCTTTCCGTCCGTGAAGTCCCGCGAGGCGGGATTTTTTTACGGACACGAGAGAAACCGTTTCTGGAAGGTGATATCTACTATTGTAGAATATCCGGAGCCCCAGAGTATAGAGGAAAAGAAGAAGATGCTATTGGAAAATTATATTGCAGTCTGGGATGTGATAGGTAGCTGCCGGATTCAGGGCTCCAGCGACAGCAGCATACGCGATGTGACGCCGAACGAGATTGGACCGCTGCTTCAGGGCTCCCGGATTCACACGATTTTTGCCAATGGCAGGACGGCGGAGAAGCTATACAACCGCTATATTTTCCCGGAGGTACAGGTTCCTGTTACAGCTTTGCCCTCGACCAGCTCGGCCAACGCGGCGTGGACGCTTGATAAGCTGGTATCTGCCTATCAGGCGGTGCGTGATGCGCTGGCTTACTAAGAGGTTATCAGTAGTGCATATTTTAATGAGAAGAAATCTAATTGAGTAGAAATCTGTCAAAATAATATCTTTAGAAATTCAATATAAGTAATATGATATTTTTTCGGATAAACGACGACTGGCAGCATACAATCATCTCTTTTACCCTAAGATTGAAAGTGTGAAATTCCAACTTTTTTACTGATAGTATATCCTGTTTTTTAGATTATGTAAGGGAAAACATGAGCCTATTGTCATAAAAGAAGAATTTGAAAAAGCAAGAAAAATACTTGATTCAAAATTGTTTTCGGTTAATAATAGATTTTGGATAAGGAGGCTCATGTTTCAAATGAGAAGAATAGCAAAATGGATAGCGGGAACAATGGCAATGATTTTTCTGTTCAGCGGATGTGCGGCGACCGAACAGAAACCGGTGGAAACAAATGATAAGAGTATGGTTTTGGGGGATAACAGACAGGATGCAGTTTCGGAAAATGAACCGGAAAAATCCCAGGAACCTCAAAAAACGGTTTCGTTTATAAACGCTGCAGGGAAGACATTAAAGACACGGATTCTCGTCCCGCAGGGATATGAGAGAGTGAATGATGGGGCGGATAGCCTTGCGTCATTTTTACAAAACTATACGGTGAAAAAGGACGGGAGCCCGGTGCTTCTGTATGATGGAACGAAAAAGGGAAATCAGGATGCGCATGTGGCGGTTCTGAAACTGCCGATTGAGCCAGAGGACCTGCAGCAGTGCGCGGATTCTGTCATGCGCGTATATGGGGAATATTATTACAAGTATAAAAAGTATAAGAGGATTCGTTTCTCAATGGGCGGCGGGTTTGTGGCTGATTTTGACAAATGGAGCCGGGGATATGGAATAGGGGTTCGCGGCGATGCGCTGTACTGGACGGAACAGTCCTCCCATGATGACAGTTACAGCTCCTTTAAAAAATTTATGCGCATGGTATTTGCCTATTCCGGCACGCTGAATCTGGAGAGTGATTCGAGGAAAATCAAGATTGAGGATATTTCAGTGGGAGATATTTTTATCAAGGGAGGCAGTCCGGGACATGTAGTCATGGTGGCGGATCTGTGCCGGGACGAAAAAGGGAGGAAGGCGTTTCTTCTGGCGCAGGGGTATATGCCGGCGCAGGAGTTTCATGTTCTGAAGAATCCTCTGCATGAGGAGGATCCCTGGTATTATGAGGAGGAAATACGGTATCCGTTGCAGACGCCGGAGTATATGTTTGAGAAGGGGGCGCTTAGAAGGCCCTTTGTCAGCAATTCATGAAGGAATGGGAGAAAGCGAATGGAGATTAGCGATAAGTTTTTTATTCTGCAGCACTCCAAGGTACAACAACAGTAAACGTGCATCCGCCTCCGGGCGTATCATCCAAGTATATTTTACCGGCAAGAAGTGAAATCAGTTCGTTTGCAATGCTAAGCCCTAATCCATAGTGCCCTTTTTTCGTGCGGGACTTATCGCACCGATAAAAACGGTCAAATATATGTTTCTTATCTTCATCGCTTATTCCAAGCCCGTGGTCTACGATGCTTATGGCAAGACAATTTTTTCGTATGGCGGCATCCAGCAAAATAACGGAATGTTCTGGTGAATAGGAAATAGCATTATCCAGTAAAATACTGATAATCTGGTTTAAGCGGTCTTCATCGGAGATCAGGGCAGGAAAACATTCTTCCGGCATCTTAATCTGTAAGTCGATCGATTTCTGATTACAGATATTTACAAACTTATCATACAGGCTGACAAGTAAGGTATCTACATTTATCTCTGTTTTATGTGACATCCAGTTGCCTGCATCAATGGAGGATAACAGGAGCAGGTCCTGGATCAGTCTTGTCATGCGCGATATTTCAGCTTCAATGAGGGAAGCGTGATTTCTAATGTCTGTGGTACAATCGGGTGAAGCTTCAATGGTATCTGTTGCTGATAATATGACAGCCAGAGGCGTTTTTAATTCATGGGATACGGCAGCAATAAAATTTTTTTGGCTTTGCATGGTTTTTTCAGCAGGTTTTATTGCCTGCCTGATAATCCTGATTGATACAAATAGGACAGTAATAAGCACTATGAGCCATATCAGAAAATAATGTGTGATGACAGGTAAAAAAGCCGGTAGTCCGATTTTTTCTTTTACAATCACAAGATTTACATATCCGGTATCTGTGTAAATGGAACATAGCACGCCATGATATGCTTTGCCTTTTTCAGTGTGGAAGGTAATGATTCCGGTCTGCGAACTATGTTCAGAGCTATCATTTCCGTTTTTACAGGTAATTTCTGAATGTTTTAATTCCTTCAAAAAAGTATCTATTATTTTTGCTGTATCTGCTATATTAGAACTTTCATAGAGAAGTTCATTTTGCTCTGTAAATAAGCGGAAGGAATAATCATATTTTTCTTCGCAGATTTCCAAAGTTTCCACATAATTTGCAGTATTCTCAAAAAGCAGAACAAGAATCGTAGCCTGCCTGTTTAGAGCGCTGAGTTCCGCATCCTGCATGGCTTCTATATTTTCGCGTGCCAGCAGAAAAAATACGATCGTAAAGACAAACATAATACTGCCTACAAAAAGGAAATACAATTTTCGTTTAAGATTTTTCAGCATGGCAAACCTCCAACAGATAGCCTGAACCGTATGAGGCTGTGATCGAACAGCCGCTGTGCAGAGCTTTCATACGCTTACGCAGGAAATAGACATAATTATCAACATTTGCCTGCATGATGGGAGCATTTGTTTCCCACACTTTCTGCATGAGCTGATCACGGGTAAGGATTGTGTCTGGTTTTTCTAAAAAGGCGCACATTAAGAGAAATTCTTTTGGTGTAAGCGGTATCGTATTTTTATCGCAGGATAATTCCTTTTTGTCAAGATTTAAGGATAAATCATGGTATCGCAGGCAGCTTTTCTCGGATATAATAGCTGGTCTGCGTGTTAATGCCCGGATGCGGGCGGATAATTCTGATAGGTGGAAAGGTTTTACCAGATAATCATCCGCCCCGCTGTCCAGTCCCTCGATCCTGTCATGCAGTTCGGACATACCGGTAATGAGGATGACGGGGACAAAGATCTGCTTTTTGCGCATGGCTTTTAAGATGGTCACTCCGTCGATGACCGGAAGCATACGATCTATGACGGCAACAGAATAGCCATTATCCGGGTTCAGCGCATAGATCATTCCATCTTCACCGCTTGTGCAGGCGTCAACGACATAATTTTCTTTTATAAGCTGTTGCTTGATTGTGTTGCAGAGATTTTGATCGTCTTCAATTAAAAGAATCTTCAAATTTTCATCTCCCTACTACTCTAATGTATTAACAATAGTATAGCAGACAATTATCGAAAAATCCTCGAAAAAATTCTTAAAATTGGAGTAATGCTTTGAAGATTTTTCGAGAAGTTCTTTGCTATACTTGCAACATGGCGAGTAAGCCAAATAAAAACAAAGCGAGGTAAGCTTGTGAAAACAATGTGGAAAAAAGCAATCGGAATCATCTGTGCAGGGGGACTGTCAGTTATGTGTCTGGCGGGGTGCGGCAAAGACGCAGCAGGCAGTCTGAGGATGCCAATGCAGGACATACAGCAGAACAATGTGGCGAATGATGCGGAATCCGGCAGTGCGGGTAACGGGGAATTTTATGACGGAGCAGACTTGGAGGGGAGTGTCGTAGAGTTTTCGGATAAAGGCTTCTTTTTATCTCCGGCAACCACAGAAACAGAAGCGGGAGGCGGGCAGGTAATGACACAGGCTGCTCCCGGAGCGGAAAGCGATGACAAAAATGTTCAAATCAGCTATGACGATCATACCGTCTTTCAAATTGTAAATCTTAGCATAAGCTCACAGAAAGAGATTTCAAGGGAAGATACGGATAAGGAAAGCGTCAAAAAGCAGTCTCAGGTCTGTGTATTCGGTTCCTGTCAGGATGCAGCACACTGGACAGCAGACAAAATTCTGATCCTTAGATGGCAGTAGCAGGAGGGCGTATGGGTGATTTACAGAGGGCTTTCTGCTATATCAGCAGAAAGAGGCTAAAGTCTTTTCTATTGTTACTGGTCTTTTTGGTGGTCAACAGCATGGTGCTGGGCATCCTTGGGATACAGAGGGCATCGGAAGAGGTCATGCGGGAACTAAAGAACAATGCGGAAAGCAGGGTGATATTGGAGATTAGGCAGGGAGCAGAGCAGTTTACGGAGGATGAGGCGCAGCAGTTTCTGACAATTCCGGGCGTCAGCCGGATCAACTGTCTTTGGTCAGAGCGGATGTCAATCCCGGAGCTGGCGCCTGTCGTGGGTGAGGAGCAGTCAGAGCAGTTATTTACTGTCCACATACAGAACCGGATTGATCGGGACAGCCCTTTTGAGGAAAAAATATACCGTTTATTGGATGGGAATTTTCCATCGTCCGATTATGAGGTCGTAATCAATCAACTTCTGGCTGAAAGAAACGGTCTTGGAGTCGGGGATGTAATCGGGGGAAAATACAGGATTGCCGGCGTTTTTTTATCCGGAACGGAAAGGCAGCAGACAGATCATGTTGCCACGGAAAACCGGATCGAAAACCAGATCTATCTCATGGCAGATGAAAATCTGCCGGATCAGGGGTACGCAAAAGTGGTCTGTTATGCGGAAGAACCAGAGAAACTGGAGGAGCTGGCTGGTGTATTGGATGAGAAATGCAATGGTAGGGCTTATGTTCAGGCAAATAACCATACCTATCAGAAAATGCGGATTTCGATAGAGCAGACAGGCCGAATCACCCTGTTTGTCCTGGCAATCACTCTGCTCACAGGCTGTTCGGTGACGGGGCTGCTCTTGTCCATGTGGATGCGGGGGCGAAAGACGGAAATTGCTGTGTATGTCAGCCTGGGCTTGGAAAAGAGCAATTTATTGTTCCAGTTTGCGGCAGAGGGGCTGATGCTGTATCTGCTTTCCTTTGTCATTTCAGCGATTATGGCGCATCATTTGCTGCCGATGTTTCTAAATCATCTGGAAATAGGGAAGGGCATCGGAGGAAGCTTGGAGGCAGATTATACGGGCAGCTTTCTGGCTTTCGGATGCGGCATGGGGATGATCCTGCTCTTGACGGTGATCGCCATGCTCCCGTATCTGAAAAAGCAGCCGAAAGAGATCTTATCGGAAATGGAGGGATAAAGCATGAATGTATTTGGATTAAGTGTACGGTCTGTCCTGCGCAAGCGGGCAAAAACGATTCTGCTTTTGCTGATTATATTTATCACTTCCTTATTTATTTTTGCCGGGTGGGCTTGTAAATCCGCCAGCATACAGACGCAGAATGAAAGCAAGCAGGCGATAGGGGCTTCCTTCCGTCTTGAGATAAATGAAGCGAACCGCAGCCAGCGGATAGCGGAACTTTCCAAACAGATTGGAGAAGGAACGAACGGAAGCGCCGGAGGATATCATCAGGAACAGCTTGCGTCGGGAGACTGGATGACATGGACAGATAATTCCTTTGATACACTTTTGATAAATGACATTAAAAAAATCGCGGAAGTAGACGGGGTAGAAGCATATAACGTCACAACTGCGAATACGGTTGTGAATCCGGTCAATTTTGAGCGTATTGAGGATGAGGATGTGGATCAGAGTTCCGATCAGAAGGGCGTGTCGCTCCGTGGAAACCTTTCTATGGAAATGGACTTTGATGTACAAAAAGGAAATATTGAAGTAAACGAGGGCAGGATGATTAACCCGGAGGATACGGATGTCTGCGTGATTTCCAGAGAACTTGCGGACTTGAACGGACTGAAGGTGGGGGACGTCCTGGAATTTAACAACTGGAAGGAAAGGGAGTCATCCAAGGTCTATCAGGCAGAGGTGGTAGGCGTCTATGATTCGATCAACAAAATTACGCCGATCATGTACGGCGACAGCTATCGGAGTGAGAATATTATATTCACGGATTTGTCTTTCCCTGAAAAGCCGGAAGGAAGCGAGGGCAGTCCGCTGTACCAGTATGCCGCCTTTGCGGTGGGGGATGTGGATGAATATGAAACTGTTAAGAAAAGGATACAGGCAGTGAATATCGGATGGGAAAGATATGATTTTCTTGATAACACGGGAATGAGCGGCACGATGACGGAAAACTTCGGAGAATTGGAAAAAATGAGTTCGCTGATCCTGATATTTGTATGTGTATCCGGCGCGATTATTATTTGTCTGGTTTCCCTGTTCTGGTTAAAAAGCAGGGTGCATGAAATCGGGATATATCTTTCTCTTGGAAGGACGAAATGTGGTATTATCATGCAGATGCTTTTGGAGGGCATTTTGATTGGATGTGTCGCATTTCTATTAGCGGCGGCTGTATCGCCAATCGTTTCTCAGGGGGTGGTTGAATCTCTGGTGGATGATCAGACACGGAGACAGGAAGAACAGGAACAGATGGATGCCGGTATGGTAGCAAACGCTTCATTAGAGGATGATCGGGCAAAGGTCGTGGGCGTCAGCGTGGAGATCAGTGGGAATGTGATTCTGTTATCCGGAATATCGGTTCTTGGAATCATCCTTATCGCCATTGCGGGATCTTGTATTTTTATTATGCTCCAGAAGCCGAAAGAGATTTTAAGCAAGATGAGTTAGGAGGTCATTATGTTAGAGATAAAGAATGTCATGTATTATTACAAATCGCAGAAAGACAAGGTGATATTGAACCATATATCTTACTGCTTTGAGCAGGGAAAAATGTATGCCGTTTTAGGCACAAGCGGATCAGGGAAGACCACGCTTCTTTCCCTGCTGGCGGGGCTTGATGTGCCGGTAGAGGGAGAAATCCGTATGGATGGAGCCAATATCCTGCAGAAAGGGCTGAACAGACACAGGAAAGAAAACATCTCGCTTGTCTTCCAGAATTATAACCTGATCGATTATCTTACTCCGGCGGAAAATGTCAGACTTGGAGGGAAAGAGGATGCGATAGGGCTGTTGCGTTCCGTGGGGCTGGATGAAACCCAGAGCAGGAGTAACGTAATGCAGCTATCCGGCGGACAGCAGCAGAGAGTTGCCATAGCGAGAGCATTGGCGAGCAATGCCCCCGTCCTTTTGGCAGATGAGCCGACCGGAAATCTGGACGAGGATACCGCAAATGAGATTATTGCTATTTTTTCGGAGCTGGCACATGAAAAAAACAAATGTGTGATTATGGTTACGCATAGTAAGGAGTTGGCTCAGAAAGCGGATGTTATTTTGATATTGAAGAAAGGAACCGTTGCAGAGACTGATATTACGTTAGAGGAAAAATAATGTGTTTTATAACATCAATTTCATGTTTCAGATTGCACGAAACGGGATGAGATGTTACAATATAGATATAAAAATTGACAATTAGCGATAGGAGTGTGATAAATGGGTGTATTAGATACAGAGGGGAAACAATATTTTTCAAATAACCGCTTCTTTGCGGATGCTTTCAATTTTTTATTGTATGACGGGGAAGAAGTCATCAAAGAAGATAAACTGAAAGAAGTCGATACAACACAGCTCACGGTTCCGTATGGGAATCATGCAAGACTTCCAATCCAGAAGTATCGGGATATTTTGAAACTATGGAACGCTATGGAAGATGAAAACGTGATTTATGTTCTTTTGGGTTCCGAATTGCAGGGCAAAGTCAATTATGGTATGCCAGTGAAGGATGTTCTCTATGATGCGATTGGGTATTCAAAACAGATTGAGGAAGCAAGAAGGTCGTATCGTAAAGACAAAAAAGGAGATAACGCAAGCCAAGGTGAAGCGGAATTGCTGGTAGAAGATGGAACTTTGAAAATCAAGCTGACCAGTGAGGAGTTTCTCTCAGGATGGCGAAAAGGTGATAAGCTCATACCAATCATCACTGCGGTCATATATCTCGGTGATTCTCCATGGGACGGACCGAAAAGCCTGTTTGAGATGCTGAATGTGCCGGATGAAAGATTATACCGTTTTTTGAACGATTATAAGCTGAATCTGATTTCTCCGGCAGATATGAACGAGGGAGAATTTGAAAAGTTCCATACGGATCTTGGACTTGCGATGAAGGTTATCAAACATCAGAAGGAAGATGCCGATGAAGTAATAAAGGAAACGAACCACAGAAAGATTGACAGAGATACTGCATTCTTTCTGAACAGAGCAGTAAATCTTGGATTGGAATATGAAGAAAAGGATGGAGGGATTGATATGTGTTTGGCACTTGATAAGAAATATAAAGAGAAAGAAGTAACGGGAGCTATAAAGGCTTATCGGGATTGTGGTACTTCTGAAGAAGATATTATTGAAAGGGTTATTAAGAAGTTTAATGTTACTAAGGAGTATGTCATTGCACTTCTTACTCTACAGAAAATATAGATGTGTCGTTAAAATCAAACATTTGAAAACAGCAAAGAAATAGATACTAAGGCAAAGGATGTGGAGCAAAGCCTTCGCGAAAAATTCAAAAAGCAATCTGGTCCAGATTTATTAAGTCAATTTACCAGTATGAATTGGTAAAACCGGGAGACAAGATTTTTTGAGGCAGTTTCGATTTTGGATAAGGATTGATTTTTTCAGTGAATATTGTTATTATAGTGATGTTGGGTAAAAAGCAGTTTTTATCCGGCATCATTATTTTTGAGACAGAAAAAGGAGAGGAGTGCATAGTTTGAAAAAAGGAGTAAGCATTGTATTGTCATTCGTTCTGGTACTGACAATGTGTATCAGCGGAGAAGGAAGGCTGCAAAAAGATATACGCGCGAACCGGGTACAGGCCGCAGAGAGTGACACAACTGTAGAATACCGTTATTTTTATCATCAGTTGCCGGACGAGGCAAGGGAACTATATGACGCCATGTATGATATGTATACACAGGGCATTTTTAAGACGGGAAAGGGAGATTACGATCTGCTGGCAAACGGTCATGTGACCAGAGAGCAGTTAGAGGGATACGCGAGCGGCAATCCCCAGCTCCTCAAGATGTTTGGAACCGCCAGGGACGCTTTTTCCGCTGACTACCCGGACATTTTCTATGTGGATTTCTCCTATCTCACTCTCCGTGTGACCCGGGACACGAAAGGGGAGTATCATGCCCGTCTGGGCGCCGGGAGAGGCGACGACTACTATGCGGAGGGGTTCGAGAATGAAGCCCAGGTGGAAGCAGCAGTCAAGGAATATAACACGGCTGTAGAAAATATAGTAAAAAAAGCGCAGAGTGCCACGGCCATCGGTGGGGATTCTTTGGCCGAGGCGCAGGTGAGGTTCGTTCATGATGAGATTATTAACCACACCTCATATCGTCTGGAAGATAAGTGCAAGCCAGAGAATATCGGATTTGTGCGCAATGCGTACGGAGCGCTGGTAAAGGGCGAGAGCGTGTGCGAGGGGTATTCGCGGGCGCTGAAATCGGTATTAGACCGCCTTCACATTCCCTGTGTGCTGGTGTACGGCGTTTACCGCCACACGGAGAATGAGGTGGAGCTGCATATGTGGAATTATGTCAGCCTGGCGGGCAAGTGGTACGCGGTAGACGCTACCATGGACGATCCTATTTCTGAAAAAAAGACTGCAGATAATCGGGATGGCTATGAAAATACAGAGTACCTTCTGGTGGGCGAGGACGTCATGAGCAGAAGGCATGTTTCCAGCGGAATCATGTCGGAGGCGGAGTTTGAATTTTCCTATCCGGCGCTGGAGATGCTTGGCTGCGGGGTAGAGCGGGTGTCCGCCCCGAACAGCCTGCTGAAAGTGACCTGCACGAAAAATGACACATATGAGGGCGAGACGTCGGCGACGTACCGGGTCAGCTATAAAAATATGGGCTATAAGAAGGCAGCAGAGCAGGGATTTTATATCGTCGCGAAATTCGCGATATATTATGAAAATACGGGCGAGTGGCTCTGCGGCGACTGGGCTTACGCGGATCCGAATCTGTATCATGCGTTTACGGACACAGACACCGATATCACGATCCCGGTGCCGCACTGCCAGTATGTGGAATTTGGCGTCACAGACCGGGAACCTCCCTATCTCCGTGGGGAGGCAGATGTGTCCTATCAGGGCGATCCCATGCTTCTTCTGGAGGACACGGGCGTGATGTACAACGAGAGCGCCCACTATGTGGCGCCGCCCTATATCAAGAGCGCTTCGCCGTCTACTTCGGGCAAGCTCACCATAGGGCAGACCTACCATGTGTCCGTCACCTATGACGATGAGCTGAAATTGGTGGACGGGGCGGAAAAAATGGAATATGAGATCACTCATCATGATGATGTGAACGCCACCGGCAATAAATACTGCACAGTAGAAAATTTCTCATGGGACGGGGCGAGCACCGTTACCTTTGATTTTACGCCGAGTAAAATGTGGGCGGACGACTCGATTATATATCAGTTCAATTTAAAGGGCGTGGTGGGCAAGAGGAGCAATAAGGTTCCCAATCCCATCGTGTACGCGGCCTCCTTCCCCTGCGCCGTGTGCGCGTACCGCTCCCAGGGATATTTCTGGAATATCTTTGGAAAGCCGTCGCTAGTGGATAATTCGGATCTGTCCACGGCAGACTGGGAGATGTCGGACGGAACAAAGGGCGTTTCTCCGAATCTGGTAAAGCAGATGGTTCTGGTGGCGTCCTCTGTCAGCGAGGCCCAGGCGGAGGCCATGAACGATAAAATTGAAGAAAAGATGACTTCAGGGGAACTTTCGAAACAGAAGATCCTCAAGAGTGAGACATACAATATCAATTTTACCGTATGTAAAAAACAGGTTGTGAAGACCGGCGATTCCGTCCGCGTCTCCGTGGGATTCCCACAGGGCTACGGGCCGGAGGACGCGGGCGTCACCTTTAAGGCGTACCATTTTGATAAGGATAAGGATGGGAAAATCACGGGAGTGCAGGAGATTCCCTGTATTGTTACGCAGTATGGCCTGCTGATTCTCTGCAATTCTTTCAGTCCCTTTGCTATCGCGGCCGTAGAGGCGGAGAACAACGGGCAGGCAGCGAAACGGAACGCGGTTGTAACCCAGACGGTGGGAGGCAGCGTGTCCGGAGCGGACAAAAACCTGTTCACGCTCGCGCCGGGAGGCAAAAAGACGATTCAGATCAAGGCGGATGACGGCTATGAAATCGACACGGTATCCGTGGCGGGCAAGGCCGTGACTGTGGCGAACAAAACAGAGATGAATCTGGAAGTTAAATATGAAGATATTACAGCGACCAACGGCATTGTAGATGTGAAATTTGTGGCGGCTTCCGTCCGCAAAGAGGAGGAAAAGCGGGGAGAGGCTCCGATTGCGGTGGAATTTAAGCCGGATCTCAGCGGAGGCTCTCAGACGCCGGGAAGCAGCGGGGGATCCCAGACGCCGAGTACGGAACAGACGCCGGGAAGCGGCGGGGAATCCCAGACACCGGGTGCGGAACAGACGCCGGGAAGCGGTGGGGAATCACAGACTCCGGCCCCCGAAGGGACAGACGCACCGGACCAGGTGCCAGATCTGGACAAAACCGATGAGCTGTCTCCGACGCCGTCGGTGAAGATGCCGGAAAAAGTCAAGGGAGCGGCGGCGAAATCTTCCTCTGTCGGCAAAGTGAAACTTACATGGCACAAGATAGAGGGCGCCGATGGATACTATGTGTTCCGCAGCGGCTCAGAGTCCGGGGAATTCGTGAAAATCGCCAATGTGAAGAAGGGCTCTTATACGGATGGGGAAGCCACAGCCGGAAAGGCTTATCGATATAAGGTGTGCGCTTACAAAAAATCGGGCAAGACCTATTATCTGGGCAAAAAATCGGCAGAGTGCCGGGTTATCGCAAAGCCCAAGGCGCCGTCGAAAGTAAAGAGAACACGGATATCCCGCACCGCGACCAATCTATCCTTTAATAAGGTGAAAAGGGCGTCGTACTATCTGGTCTACCAGTACGATAAGAACACCGGAAAGTACAAGAAGGTATACCGCATTAAGGGAAAGAAGCGGAGCTTTTACGATGAGGACGACGGAAAATGGGTTCGTTCGGGCAGCGTCAGTGTGAGCGGGGACCGAGTGACATGCTCTTTGAGCGGCCTGTTGGGCGGAAGCAAAATCCGGTACTGCGTCCGCACGGTTGTGACAAAATCCGGTTATCCCAAGGCGGAGAGCAAGGACAGCAAAAAAGTAAATAAATGGTAAAGGAAGTGTTTGTAAATGAAAGCAGCAATTTTTTTCCACAAAAGCACTGGACAGCCCGTCCAGATCATTGCGCGAGCACAGACAAAGCCCACGTTTCAGGAGGTGATCTGCTACCAGGAGCTGACCGATCCCTATGATTATTATGTGATGGAGAGGAGACAGTTCTTTTCCGAATATGTGAGAGAATTTGAGGATCTGCCCCTGGTGGGCCACAAGCAGATCGGAAAGCGGGATGAGCTTCCGAATAAGCAGCCGCGGATTTCCAAGGGGGAGGTGACTCCGCCGGAGGAGGCAGCAGCTATGTCAGATAAAGCAGCCACGGCAGCTACGGCAGCTAAAGCAGCCGATGCAGCCGATGCAGCCACGGCAGCTAAAGCAGCCGGTGCAGTCGATGCAGACACGACAGTTAAAGCAGCCGATGAGGAGACTTCTGATCCCCGGATGGAGAAGCTGCTTGCCTTTTTCGATGCTGAGACATGCAAGGAAAAAATGAAGCTGTTAGAGAAAATGAAGGATGAACTGGATGATTTTATGCTGAACAATATCGCGGTCAGCATGGATCTGTCCATTGAGGACGGGGCGGACGGATATGAATTTATCATGTCCGAACTGAGAATAAGAAGCAGGTACGAGAGCCGCCGGGGCGACCGGTTCTGACCGGCTCCGGCCGTTGCGGCTGAGAGGGAGGTGCGGCCCGGATGCGGCGGATGGAATTTAAGATGGAGCGGGAAAACCTGGTAAAAGAGGGTGACGAGGTGACGATTACCGAGGGAATCCTGCCCAGTTCGTATTACTACACCATCAATCCGGCGGTGGCCATGTCGGGAAATTTTAGTTTCAGGGACCGGCTGAAATCCGATCACGGTGTGGTAAAAGAGATTATGCACAATGAAAAAGGCTATTATGTAGTGGTAGAATTCGACGAGGAAAATGCGAATATGGAGGTTTGACATGGAACGACGGAACGCGTGGAAGGAATACACGGAAGAAGAAGTAGAAGAATTGAACGCGCTGAGCCGGGAGTACCGGAATTTTCTGGATGAGGGAAAGACGGAGCGCGAGTGCGCGAAACTGGCAGTCCGGATGGCGCAGGAGGCCGGATACAGAGATCTCGCCCAGATCGTGGAGAACGGGGAAGTTTTAAAGGCCGGAGACAAGGTGTATTCGGTCAATATGAAAAAATCGGTGGCCCTGTTTCAGATCGGCAGACAGCCCATGGAAAAGGGAATGGCCATTCTGGGAGCCCACATTGACTCTCCCCGTATGGATATCAAGCAGAATCCGCTGTATGAGGACACGGAGCTGGCGTTTTTGGATACACACTATTACGGCGGCATAAAAAAATATCAGTGGGTGACGCTGCCGCTGGCAATCCACGGGGTCATCGTAAAGCAGGACGGCCAGGTCGTGGACGTGCGCGTCGGCGAGGAGGAAGGAGACCCGGTATTCTGCGTGACGGATCTTCTGATTCATCTGGCTCATGAGAGAATGGAAAAAAAGGCGGATAAGGTCGTGGAGGGAGAAGAACTGGACATTCTCTTTGGCAGCCGTCCCCTCAAGGGAGAGGAAAAGGACGCCGTGGCGGCCAATATTAAGGAGATATTAAAAGAAAAATACGGCATAGAGGAGGAAGATTTCCTCTCAGCGGAGCTGGAAGTCGTTCCCGCTGGAAAATCCAGAAATTCCGGCATAGACGAGAGTATGATCATGGGATACGGTCAGGACGACCGCGTGTGCGCGTTCACTTCCCTGCTGGCCATGCTGGAGGTGGAGGATACGGAGTACACTACCTGCTGCCTTCTGGTGGATAAAGAGGAAATAGGCAGCGTGGGCGCCACCGGCATGAGATCTCAGGTGTTTGAAAATACGGTGGCCGAGGTGCTGGACCGTCTGGGACAGTATTCGGAGTTGGCGCTCCGCCGGTGTCTTGCCAATTCCCGGATGCTCTCTTCGGATGTGAGCGCGGCCTTCGATCCCATCTACGCGGCTTCTTATGAGAAGAAAAACGCGGCCTATTTCGGCCGGGGAATGGTGTTCAACAAATTCACGGGTTCCCGCGGCAAGAGCGGCAGCAACGACGCCAACGCGGAGTATATGGCGCAGATTCGCGGAATTTTAAATGAGGCGAAGGTGGCCTATCAGACGGCGGAGTTAGGCAAGGTGGACGTGGGCGGAGGCGGAACTATCGCTTACATAATGGCCCTGTACGGAATGAACGTCATTGACTGCGGCGTGGCCGTGCTGAATATGCACGCCCCGTGGGAGGTGACCAGCAAGGCCGATATCTATGAGACGAAAAAGGGCTATGTGGTATTTTTGAAACATATAATGGACCGGTGAACCGGAAGCAATGTACAAAAAATGAGGAATGCTATGAAGGTACGAGCGGGGAAAATATGGTTGGCGGCGGGAATAACAGGAGCTATGGCGGCCGGACTCTGGTCAGGGCGGGCGCCGTCCTTTGCCGCTGCCCAAGATGCCGACGCAATCCGGATCATTGAGAAGAAGATGCTGTCTGCTTCCACGAAGAAGATCGTATACTGCCAGGGGCGGATTCGATCTTCATACGACAGCGCGTGGAAGGGGGCGGCATCTCTTTCTCTTTCCAGCGCGAAGCTGAATATCGGGAAAAAGGGATGGTACACGTTCCGGATAAAAAAAGTGACGGGAAAATATAAGCTGGTGAGCGCGAAGCTGAAGAAAAAGCAGTATGTTTTTTCCTGCAACAGCGCCGTGAAGCAGGAGCCCGGCTATTATTACCTGGTGCCCCGGTTAGAACGTGACAAGATTCTGGCGCCGGCACAGCAGAACGCGGCGTCGGAGGGGACGCCCGTGACGTCAGAGGACAGGAGCTCTTTTGCGTCGGAAGTGTGGCATCTGGAATCCGCGGGGCAAAAGAATTTCCGGCTGAAAAATGTCAATAGCGGCCTCTATCTGACGTGGGAGGGAGAGCCGGGTTCCGGTATCCGGCAGACGGCGGGAAAAGACCGCGAGAGCACGATTTTTAAGGCGGCCGGGGAGGGAAAAAAATATCTCTACATCAAAAATCAGAAGGGGCCGTTTTTTTTGCATCTCGCGGACGGCAAGGCGGACTGCTCAAGGCGGGATAAGGGAGCGGCGTGGAAATTTGCCCTGGTGAAAACGGAGAAGCCGGAGCCCTATGCCTGGGTGGACGACGACGCTACCTATCCGGACAACCTTCTTTTTGGCAGCGCCTTTACTTTGAAGGGGACCCTGCATTCCCGTTATAGCATGAAGTCCCTCGTCGTGGAGGTCGCGGACAAGGACGGAGAGGCCGTTCTCCAAAAGAGCGTAAAGTGCGCCAAATGCAGTTACGACATTTCTCAGGTGGACGCGGACATTTCCTTTGGAAAGCTCCCCCTGGGGGAGTATTATTACCGGATTCGCGTGACGGATAACCAGGGAGAGGAGCTGACGGCGCTCAACCGGAAATTTACCGTCTATCTGCCGGAGGAGGGCGGGGCCCGGATGCTGTCCTACGATCCGCTTCTCATCGCCCAGACCGGCCATCAGTCCGATGGGACAAATAAGGAGAAAAAGGCGTGCGCCTCTTACGCGCTTGCCTATTGCAATGCCATTATCCAGAGAAAGGCCCAGGATCCTCACAGCTATTGGAGCAGCGAGACGGATGTGACGTGCGTGTGGTCCAAGGGCGGGTACGCGACGGCGTCCTATAGCTCGGAGGCGGATCTTTGGCAGGCGGCGTACGCGCAGATTATAGCGGGGAAGCCGTGTATTTTATATGTGAAAAGCGATTCCTCCAGCCAGCACTGGGTGACTCTTATCGGTTATCAGAATATAGAGGAGGGAAAAGCGCTTTCGGCGGAACATTTTCTGGCGCTGGATCCCTGGGACGGAACCCTTATTACAGTGTCGGACCGATATCAGATTCATGCCGGTCTCCGGCTTGCCTACAGCAATTCTTAGTCGTTTTACGCCACAAAGATGTGCCAGACAACCATAGACGCGGAGAGAAAACAGGAGTATAATGGGATCAGGTGAAAAAAGAGGTTGACAACCGGCAGACGATAAGATATTATAATAACAGAACATCTGTTCGGAACAGCTGTTCTGTTACAGGCATACTATGCTTGCTCCATGGAAGCATATATCGTGGATATCATATTCTATAGGAAGTGTATTCCGTAGAATCATATTTTATGGAATTATATTCTGTGGAATGATATTCCGTGGAATTGTATTCCATGACATCTGTTTTGTGGACAGATATTTTAGGAAAGACGTTATGTAGAGGATCAGGAGGATATACAGATGGAAAAAGATCAGAATAAATTAAAGGCGCTGGAGTCTGCCATTGCCCAGATCGAGAAGGCCTACGGCCAGGGCTCGATTATGAAGCTGGGAGATACCACGCGCATGAATGTGGAGGCCGTTCCCACCGGATCGCTGAGCCTGGATCTGGCGCTGGGCGTGGGAGGCATCCCGAAGGGACGCATCGTGGAGATCTACGGACCGGAGTCCAGCGGCAAGACCACCGTCGCCCTTCACATGGTGGCGGAGGTTCAGAAGCAGGGAGGGATCGCCGGATTTATCGACGCGGAGCACGCGCTGGATCCGGTCTACGCGAGGAATATCGGAGTGGATATCAACGAGCTGTACATTTCGCAGCCGGACAGCGGCGAACAGGCCATGGAGATCACGGAGACCATGGTCCGCTCCGGCGCGGTGGACATTGTGATCGTGGACTCGGTGGCGGAGCGGACCATGG